>NZ_JBYSYC010000046.1:0-66287 GCF_058782875.1 Cupriavidus sp. FW305-F7
CAGCTATCCCCAGGGGATAGCTGGCACAGCCGGCCTTCCAACGGCTGGAACACGTAGCCTACCTAAAAGGCCTTTTATAACCTTTTAAAGGTAAGGGGAATATGGAGCCCTGGGTCACCAGTGCTACTAGGGCGATGTGGAGCCACTCACCTGGCTGCTGGGTGTACCGGCCAGCCTGACGCCGGCTGGCGTGTAGCGGCTGGCACGATGGCGCACGGCTGTGTGCCGCCATCATTCCAACTCGCAACGTCAGGACGCCGCCACCTTGACCACCGATTTCTTCGCCCGCTTTGAAGCGGAATGCGTGCCGCGCATCGCCGCCGCGATTGGCCAGCATGACCGGCGCTTGCAACTCCACTCCCTGCCCGCCGAGGCCCCCGGCCGGCCGCCGCGCTTGCGCGTGACCGGGGAGGGTCCGCCGGACCTGCGGCGCCACCCTTATGCGCTGGATATCACGCTGGCGTGGGATGGGCTGGAGGTGCAGCGCTTGTTCGCGGGGGGTGGCGAGGTGCGCCTTGCCGGTTACCTGGCGGCGTTGCCGGCCAAACTGCGCGCCTGGCAGGAACCGCGCGGGATCGACTTCCGCTCGCTATCGCAGGCTGACCCGGCGATCCTGATCGGCGGGCTGGAATTCGAGCACTGAGCCTGGTGCACTGGCTCAGCCAGCCACCCGCAGCCGGCATACCGCGCTTTCCGTTTGCCCCGGCGCGATCCAGCGCAGCCCCTGGCCGTGGTGGATCGCGTCGGGCAGGCCTGCCCACGGTTCCACGCAATAGAAGTCAGAGGTTTCGTTTTCGGACCAGGTCGTCACGGCATGCCATGGCGCGCTGCCGGCGAGGTCGAGTTCGAACGTGACGCGGCGGTCTGGCATCGCCAGCGTGGCGGACGGGCTGTCGCGGAAGACGTGGAACGTGTCCTGCAGGCGTGGATCGTCCAGCTGGTAAGTCGTCTCGCCTGGCTCTGCGGGCCCGGGGCTGCCATCGGGTAGCTGGCGCATGCGGTCCGTGCCCGGCAATGCCAGCGATGCGGTGGCACGTTGCGCGTGCGGCAGCGCGAAATAGAAATGGTGGCCGGGATAGCAGGGCAGGCGCTGCGTGCCGGTACTGGTGGTGCGCAGTGTGACCTCGAGGCCGTCGGGCAGCAAGCGGTAGATGGCGTCGAAGGCGAATGTAAAGGGGTAGCCGGCGCGCGTTGCATCGCTGTCGCGCAGCGTCATCGTGATCGCGCCTTGTGCGTCGATGGCGCTCACGTCGAAGGGCAGGTCGCGCGCAAAGCCGTGCTGCGCCAGCGTGTGCACCGTCCCTTGTCCGTCGCGCCACTGCCCGGGATTGCCATTGGCAAAATGCCGGCCGATAAACGGAAACAGCAGCGGGTTGCCGCCGCGGACCTTGGCCGGGCGGGACCAGTCGGCGGCGTCCGGCCAGTAGAGGATGTCCTGTCCGCGGTGCACCCAGCGGACCAGCCGGCCGCCGTGTTGCGGGGCGAGCAGCAGGAACGTGTCGGCAGCGCCGATCCGGACCAGTGGCTGGCCCTGGAAGTCTTGTGTCGGAAGCAATGGCATGTTGATCGTTGGTGCCGCGCCGTTCGCGTGCCGCCCGGCGCAGCTGCCATGATAAGCCAGGCCAGCGCGCTGCCGTCCTAGCTGCTGGTGTAGATGGTGTTGCGCACCAGCGGGTACACCTGCGTCTCCCATCGCCTGCCGTTGAACACGCCATAGTGCCCGACTCCGGTCTGCACATGATGCATGCGCATGTAGGGGCTCAGGCTGGCGCACAGGTCTTGCGCCGCCACGGTCTGGCCGATGGCGCAGATATCGTCGCGCTCGCCCTCCACGGTCAGCAGGGCGGTGCGGTGGATGGCGCGCGTGCACACACGGCGACCGCTCACGTCAAGCAGGCCCTGGGCCAGCAGGAAGCGCTGGAATACCAGGCTGACGGTTTCCAGGTAGAACTCCGCGGTCAGGTCCATGGTGGCGAAGTACTCGATGTAGAAGTCGCGGATGGCGTCGGCCTTGTCGTGCTCGCCGCGCTCGCGCAGGGCGTAAAGCTCGCGCAGCGCCTGTTCGTGCCGCTCCGGGTTCATGCTCATGAAGGCCAGCAGCTGCACGTGGCCCGGGTAGACGCGCCGCATCGCGCCGGCAAAGCGCAGCGGCACCATGCCAATCAAGGTGCGCTCAAACCATTCGAGGGATTGGCTCATGGCCAGCACGTTGACCTTGGTCGGATTGACGCGCGCGTCGATGGGGCCGGCCATCAGCGTCAGGCTGGGCGGCTGGGCAGGGTCTTCGTCCTCGGCCATGAGTGCGGCCGCCGCCAGCGCTGCCACGGTTGGCTGGCAAATCGCCACCAGATGCGTGCCGCCGCCCAGCGTCTGCAGGAAGCCGATCAGGTGCTGCACGAATTCATCGAAGCCGAAGCGCCCGGCCAGCAGCGGAATGTCGCGGGGGTTGTGCCAGTCAGTGAGATAGACGTCGTGGTCGGCCAGCATGGTCTGGACCGTGCCGCGCAGCAGCGTGGCGAAGTGGCCGGACATCGGCGCCACCAGCAGCACGCGCGGCTGGCCGACGATGCCGTGGCGGCGGAAGTGCAGCAGCGAGCAGAACGGCGTGCGCGCGACGACTTCCTCGGTGACCGGCACCGGCTGTCCGCCGACGGTGGCGTGGTCGATGCCGAAGGCCGGCCGGTGGTGTGTGAGCCGCACCAGCGCGATGAGCTCGCAGGCGGCGCGCAGGCGGGGCACCGCATCGAAACCGCCGGACCTGGGATTCGCCGCCAGCGTCGCGGCAGCCAACTCCGCCAGCGTGCAGGCCGGCAGTATCATGTCCGCGTAGATCTGGTAGGCGTGGTACAGCATGGCTCGGCTCCCCGCTATTCTGGTACTTGCCAGCCGCAATATGTATGCCATCAGTTTAGACCTGGCACGCGCCTTGCGCTTTGTGCGGTGAGCGGGGCGGACGATGCCGCGCAAGTAGCGAGGCATGCGCCTGGCGCATGGGCGTGGCGCCGCTTCGCGGCGCATTGCGCGCAGCGGCTTCAGACTGGTGCCTGCCGGATGCACTGCATAGGTGCGCGGCCACGAGCGGCAACAAGCAGTAAAGGAGGCGCGATGTCCAAGACCACACTCACCATCAGCAGCAAGACCTATTCCTCATGGTCGCTGCGCGGCTGGCTGCTGGCGCGCTTTGCCGGCCTGGAATTCGAAGAAGTGGTGGTGCCGCCGGACGACGCCGCGGCGCGTGCGGAAATCCTGCTGCTGTCCCCGTCGATCCTGGTGCCGTGCCTGCGCCACCACGGCGTGACGGTGTGGGACACGCTGGCTATCGCCGAATACCTGAACGAAATCCACCCCAAGGCCGGCCTGCTGCCGGAAGACCGCGCCGCGCGTGCCCACTGCCGCGCCATCTGCGGCGAGATGCATTCCGGGTTTGCCGCGATGCGTTCGGCGCTGCCGATGAACCTGAAGGGGCATTTCCCCGGGATGAAGGTGTGGTCGCGTGCGCAGGCGGACATCGACCGCATCACGGCGATCTGGACCGAATGCCTGACGCGCTATGGCGGGCCTTACCTGTTCGGCACGCGCACCATGGCCGACGCCATGTACGCGCCGGTGGTGACGCGCTTTGTCACCTATGGCGTGATGCTCGATCCCGTGCCGGTTGCCTACTGCAAGCAGATCCTGTCGATGCCTGAACTGCAGGAGTGGATCGCGGCGGCGCGCGAGGAACCCGACGAAATCAGCGAACTCGATGTGGAGTTCTGATGTCCTCGCTGGCAACCGCCGCGGCCGCCGGCGTTACGCCGTGGCGGGGTCGGCCTGCCGTGCCTTCAGGAAGCGCTCGGCATAGTCGAAGTACCAGTCGAGCGTGTCCGGGTTGGCCATCGCGTCGCGGTTGGCGATTCCCTGCGGCGCATGGCCGAGCAGCAGCTTCTTGATCGGCACTTCCATCTTCTTGCCCGACAGCGTGCGCGGCACGCCGGGTGCCTGCACGATCTCGTTGGGCACGTGGCGCGAGGACAGCGCTTCGCGGATGCGCAGGCGCAGGGTGTCGCGCAGCGCATCATCCAGCACAAGGCCTTCGCGCAGCACCACAAACAGCGGCATATAGGATTCGCGGCCCAGGTATTCCAGGTCGACCACCATGCTGTCGAGCACTTCCGGCAGGTCTTCCACCACGCGGTACAGCTCGCTGGTGCCCATGCGGATGCCGTGGCGGTTGATGGTGGCGTCCGAGCGCCCGTAGATCACCGCGCCGCCGCGTTTTGTGATCTTGATCCAGTCGCCATGCCGCCAGACGCCGGGATAGGTGTCGAAATAGCTGTCGCGATAGCGCTTGCCGTCGGCGTCGCCCCACAGGTAGAGCGGCATCGACGGCATCGGCTCGGTGCAGACCAGTTCGCCCACCGCGTCGAGCAGCGGCTGGCCGTTGTCGTCGAAGGCCTCCACTTTGGCGCCCAGGCAGCGGCATTGCATCTCGCCGGAATAGACCGGCAGCAGCGGGCAGCCGGCGACGAAGGAGCCGGCAAAGTCGGTGCCGCCCGACATCGGCACCAGCCAGATGTCTTCGCGCACATGGCGGTAGATCCAGTCGTAGGCTTCCACCGGCAGCGGCGAGCCGGTCGAGCCGAGCCCGCGCAGGCGCGACACGTCGGCGATGCGTGCAGGTTCGATGCCGGCCTTCATGCAGTTGGTGAAGAAGGCCGCGCCGGCGCCGAACAGCGTCACACCGGCGTCGTCGACAAAGCGCCACAGCACGCCCGCGTCGGGCCAGGCCGGGTTGCCGTCGTAGAGCGCGATGGTGGTGCCCAGCAGCAGCCCGGCCACCTGCGCGTTCCACATGATCCAGCCGCTGCTGCTGTACCAGTGGAAGACATCGTCCGGGCCCAGGTTGTTATGGAAGGCCATCAGCTTGAGCTGCTCGATGACGATGCCGCCATGGCCATGCACGATCGGCTTGGGCATGCCGGTGGTGCCGGACGAATAGACGATCCACAGCGGATGGTCGAACGGCACCGGCTCGATCGCCAGCGGCACGTCGTGCGCCAGCACCTCCTGCCAGGCATGCGCGCGCACGCCGGCAGGCGGCGCTGCAGGGCTGCCGATCTGCGGCACCAGCACCAGGTCGGTCAGCGAGGGCAGGGCGGCGATCAGGTCGGCAAGCACCGGGGTGCGGTCGTAGACCTTGCCGCCATAGCGGTAGCCGTCGACGGCGATCAGCACCTTGGGCCCGATCTGGCGGAAGCGGTCGATCACCGCCACCTGGCCCATGTCCGGCGCGCAGCCCGACCAGACCGCACCCAGGCTGGCGGTGGCCAGGAAGGCGACGATGGTGGCGGGGATATTAGGCAGGTAGCCGGCAACGCGGTCGCCGCGCTGCACGCCCATCTGGCGCAGCGCATGCGCCAGCGACGCCACCTGCGCTTGCAGCGTGTCCCAGCTGAGATCGGCCAGCGGCTGGGCCTCGCCGGCATGGCGGATCGCGGCGCGCTGGCGGGCGCTGCCCGTACCGGCGTGGCGGAATACCTGCTGCACGTAGTTCAGCGTGGCGCCCTCGAACCAGCGCGCGCCCGGCATGGTGCGGCGGTCCAGCACCTGCGTGGCGGGCGTGTCGAAGCGTACGTCGAAATAGGCGCGCACGGCGTCCCAGAAGGCTTCCAGCTCGGTGACCGACCACTGCCAGAGGCTGTCGTAGTCGTCAAAGGCCAGGCCGCGCTCGGCCCGCAGCCAGTGCATGAAGCGCGCGACCTGGCTGCTGTCGCGGAACGCCGCGGAGGGCGTCCACATCAGGTTCCCTTCGGTCAGAGGGGCGGGGGTGCTCATGTCTCCTCCTCGGGCCCGTCTGTCGCGGGCATCGGATGGTGGCGATGGGTATGCCGGGCGCCTGTGGCGGCAGCTGGCATCAGCCTGCCATGATAACGGCCCTTAGGTTCAGTTGCCGGCCGGACGCTCGAACAGGCTTTCCCACATGGTGTCGACCTTCGCCTTGACCGCGGCATCCATGGAGATCGGCGTGCCCCATTCCCGCGTGGTCTCGCCCGGCCACTTGTCGGTCGCGTCGATGCCCATTTTGGAGCCCAGGCCCGACACCGGCGAGGCGAAGTCCAGATAATCGATCGGGGTGTTGTCGACCAGCACCGTGTCGCGGCTGGGATCGACCCGGGTGGTGATGGCCCAGATCACTTCCTTCCAGTCGCGCACGTCGACATCGTCATCGACCACCACGATGAACTTCGTATACATGAACTGCCGCAGGAAGCTCCACACGCCGAACATCACGCGCTTGGCATGGCCGGCGTACTGCTTCTTCATGCGCACCAGCGCCATGCGGTAGCTGCAGCCCTCGGGCGGCAGGTAGAAGTCGGTGATCTCCGGGAACTGCTTCTGCAGCAGCGGCACGAACACTTCGTTCAGCGCCACGCCCAGCACCGCCGGCTCGTCGGGCGGCTTGCCGGTGTAGGTGGAGTGGTAGATCGGGTCGCGCCGCATGGTGATGCGGTCGATGGTGAACACCGGGAACCAGTCCTGCTCGTTGTAATAGCCGGTGTGGTCGCCGAACGGGCCTTCCAGCGCATGCTGGTAGCCGGAGGGGTGGTTCGGGTCGGGCTGGATATGGCCTTCCAGCACGATCTCGGCCGAGGCCGGCACGCTCAGCTCGGACAGCGTCGGCGTGAGGCAGCCGGCCAGCGCCGTGCGGCTGCCGCGCAGCAGGCCGGCGAACTGGTACTCGGACAGCGTATCGGGCACCGGCGTCACCGCGCCCAGGATGGTGGCGGGGTCGGCGCCCAGCGCTACCGCGATCGGGAACGGCTTGCCGGGGTTGGCCAGCGCATGCTCGCGGAAATCGAGCGCGCCGCCGCGGTGTGCCAGCCAGCGCATGATGACCTGGTTGCGACCGATCACCTGCTGGCGGTAGATGCCCAGGTTCTGGCGCTTCTTGTGCGGGCCCTTGGTCACCACCAGGCCCCAGGTGATCAGCGGCGCAGCGTCGCCGGGCCAGCAGGTCTGGATCGGCAGGCGCGCCAGGTCGACGTCGTTGCCCTCCCACACCACCTCCTGGCAGGCCGGGCTGCTGACGCGCTTTGGTGCCATATCCCACACAGATTTGGCCAGCGTGAACAGCTTGCCGGCCTCGCGCAAACCGCGCGGCGGCTCCGGTTCCTTCAGTGCTGACAAGACCCGGCCGATGTCGCGCAGGTCTTCCATCGATTCGGCGCCCATGCCAAGTGCGACTCTGTGTGTCGTGCCGAACAGATTGGCCAGTACGGGGACGCTATAGATACCGCCATCGGTGCTGGCTCCGGAAGGTTTCTCAAAAAGGACCGCGGGGCCTCCAGCGCGCAGCAGCCGGTCGCAGACTTCGGTCATTTCCAGGTTGGGCGCGACCGGCCGGGCGATGCGCCGTAGCTCGCCCATGCCTTCGAGTTGGCCGATGAAATCGCGCAAGTCTTTGTATTGCATAGTGAATTCTGTTGTGGTGCGGGGCGGGGGAAAGCGTCCGCAAGGCGGCGTCCAAGTCGGTGACGATACACATTCACCGGCGCCGCGGCAAAAAAATCATCAAAACCAAGCCGCGCAAATTGTAAGTTTTTTGTCGCTGACAGCGTACTTTTCCGAGCGACCAGCCAAGGCCAGGCCTGCGTTTGCGGGCAATCGGGTGCTCCGATGCCGACATGGCAACCATTGTTACAAATAACTATAAGTAGTAGAAATCGAAGTTATTATTCTTGACGGGATATAACACCGTTCCTACAATCCGGTCTTGCTCCATGGAGTGTTGCGTCGCAACATGGAATTTCCCCCTGTGTCAAGGGGTGCACATCAAGTAAATGTGCCAGAAAGTCCCTCCAGCAAAGACCGATGGTCAGGCCCGAATGCAAGCGGGCCGGCCGGTCGCCTCCGGCGACTTGCCGGAGCGTAGTGAGTTTAGTCGTGGCAGGATGCGCTCCCCCAGAGCGTAGCCTGTTTCCAGTTGGGCGCACGGGGAGCGCCTGCCAACAGATGCTTGGTCGTCACTGCTAGACGGCGCGGCATCCTTACTTGAGTACGTTGAGATCGGGCGCGTGCCGCAGTCGGGCGCGCGAAGCGGGCAACGGATGGAGGTAAGCATGAGCGGTTGGAAAACCCTTCATCTTCCCGGCATCGGGCGGGCCTTGCAGGTCCGTCTCCGACAGCCGGTACCCGGAGTGAGTCGGGCATTGCAGGTCCGTCTCGCGCATCCGGTCGCGGGCCGCGCGTTGCGCGGTGGCCGCACAACGCTGAAGTACGCCCTGAACAGCCTGGGCGTGGTCGCGGTCGTTTCGGCCGTGTCGCTGTCGCTGAGCCAGGAATGGCGCACCACGCTGGCCGCGCTGCTGGCGGGTGACGAAGCACCCGCAGTGCTGGTTGGCGCCGCCATGTCGGCCGCGCCTGCCGTGGCCAGCACTGCCGTGCCGCCGCATTCGGCGGACGTCGCTGCGGCCAAGCTTGCCTTTGGCAAGGGTGGCCTGCCGACCGTGTCGGGCGTGGACGAATGGAGCCTGGCGGCTGCCGCCAAGGTGCCGTCGGTCGCGCACCTGGCCGCGCAGATCCCGGTGACGCGCGTGGCGATGGATGCCCGCAGCACCAGCACGCTGGGCACCGCCCGCGAACAGGCGGCCGTGGCCGACTACATCGCCCGCAAGTACCGCGTGGCGGCCCAGGCCACCGCGCAACTGGTGAAGGCGGCCTACCTGACCGGCCGCGAGGTCGGTATCGACCCGCTGCTGATCCTGGGCGTGATCGCGATCGAGTCCAGCTTCAACCCGTACGCTGAAAGCGGCGTGGGTGCGCAGGGCCTGATGCAGGTCATGACCAAGGTCCACCAGGACAAGTACGAGGCCGTCGGCGGCGTTGCCGCGGCGCTGAACCCGTACGCCAATATCAAGATCGGCGCGCTGGTGCTCAAGGACTGCATCGCCCGCGCTGGCTCGATCGAAGGCGGCCTGAAGTACTACGTCGGTGCCACCACGGCCACCGATGGCGGCTACGGCGCCAAGGTGCTGGCCGAGCGCGCCCGCCTGCGCCAGCTGCTGGGCGTGCGCAACGCGCCCGCCAACGCCGAAAAGCCGGTCGAGGTCAAGGCCCCTGCCGAGCACCTGGCTCCGAGCGAGAAGCTGGAAGCGAACAACGGTCCGCACAACGCCTGAGCGCGGATCGCCAATCAGAAAAGCACCCCGCGGGGTGCTTTTCTTTTGCCTGCTTCAGCCGCGGCAGAGGCCGGTCAGCGGAACAGCTTGCCGAGGCGCGCCATCGCCTCCTCGATGTTCTCGCGCGAGGTCGCGTACGAGATCCGGATGTAGTCCTTCGCCGTATACGGGCCGAAATCCTGCCCCGGCACCATGACCACGCCCGCATCGTGCAGCATCGCCTGCGTCAGCCGGTCGGCATCGCCGGCGGCGGGGTGGTTGACGCCGCGGCAGTCGGCATAGACATAGAAGGCGCCGTCCGGACGCACCGGCACGCGCAGGCCAAGTGTCTCCAGCGCTGGCACGATCAGGTCGCGGCGGCGGCGGAACTCGGCCTTGCGTTCGTCGTAGATCGCCAGGGCCTCGGGGGTGAAGCAGGCCAGCGCGGCGTACTGCGCCACGGCCGACGCGCAGATAAACAGGTTCTGCGCGACCTTCTCGAAGGCGTCCACCAGCGCCTCCGGCACCACCAGCCAGCCCAGGCGCCAGCCCGTCATGTTGAAGTACTTGGAGAAGCTGTTCACCGTGACCACGTTCTCGTCCAGGCTCAGTGCCGAGACCGGCGGGGCGTCATAGGACAGCCCCTGGTAGATCTCGTCGAGGATGGCAAAGCCGTTGCGCGCGCGCACGGCCCGCAGGATGCGGGCGAGCTCGTCGGGCAGGATCGAGGTGCCGGTCGGGTTGGAGGGCGATGCCAGCAGCACGCCGCGCGTTTGCTCGCCCCAGTTGGCCTCGACCTGCGCGGCGGTCAGTTGGAAGCGCTCGGCCGGGCCGCTCGGGATCATGCGCGCGGCGCCGTCGAAGGCGGCGACGAAGTGCCGGTTGCACGGGTAGCTGGGGTCGGGCATCAGCACCTCGGCACCGATCTCGACCAGCACCGCGCACGCCAGCAGCAGCGCGCCCGAGGCGCCGGCCGTGACGATCACGCGCCGGGCCGGGATATCCAGCCCGTAGGCCGTCTTGTAATAGCCGGCGATGGCCTCGCGCAGCGGCTGGATGCCGAGCGCACCGGTGTACTGCGTGACGCCGCGGCGCATGGCGGCTTCGGCCGCGCGCACCACCGGCTCGGCGGCGGTGAAGTCCGGCTCGCCGATGCCCATGTGCACAATGTGGCGGCCGGCGCGCTCCAGCGCGGCGGCCTGCTTGGCCAGCTCCATCACGTGGAAGGCGTCGATATTGGCGAGGCGGGAGGCGGTGGCCAGGTGCTGCGTGTCCATGGTGGTCCGGGACGGGCCTGGGGCCCGTTCAGCAAGAGGGTGGGTAGGAATGAAAACACCCGCCGGGGCGGGTGTCGTCTGCATCATTGCCGGCGCAAGCCAGCCGTGATGGCGTGGGCCGGCCCGCGGGCGGCTCGGTTGGCAACTCAGCGGCGCGCCGCGACCTCGGCCGCGCGCACCTGGGCGGCAAGCTTGTCCAGCACGCCGTTCACGTACTTGTAGCCCTCGACGCCGCCAAAGGTCTTGGTCAGCTCGACGGCTTCATTGATCACGACCTTGTACGGGATGTCGAGGCAGTGCACCAGCTCATAGCTGCCGACCAGCAGGGCGGCACGCTCCACCGGCGACAGCTCGTTCACGGTGCGGTCCAGGAAGGGCTCGAACGCGGCGGTCAGGCGGGCTTCTTCGCGCACCGCGCCGTTGAGCAGCGCGTCGAAGTGCTCGCGGTCGGCTTTGTTGAAGCCTTGCGCATCATGCAGGTGGGCCTGGATTGCGCCGATGTCGTTGCGGTTCAGCAGCCACTGGTACAGGCCCTGCAGCGCCAGCTCGCGCGAGCGGCGGCGCGCGCTCTTGGGCGGCGCCTTGGCCTCGGTGCGGGCCGCGGCGGGCTTGCCGCCGGCTGCCTTGCCGCCGTCGTTGTCGGGGGTGTTCGACGTATCACTCATCGTCGTCCTCGTCTTCATCTTCCTGGCCACGCAGCGAATCGAGCGCGACGACCAGGTTGGCCATCTCCACCGCGGCGCGGGCGCAGTCGCGGCCTTTCTCGCGGGTGCGGGCGTGGGCCTGCTCGTCGGTATCCACGGTCAGGATGCCATTGGCGATCGGCACATTGAAGTCCAGGCCGACGCGGGTGATGCCGGCGCCCGACTCGTTCGAGACCAGCTCGAAGTGGTAGGTCTCGCCGCGCACCACGGCGCCCAGTGCGACCAGGGCGTCGAACTGGCCGCTCTCGCACATCTTCTGCAGCGCCAGCGGGATTTCCAGCGCGCCGGGGACGGTCACCACCAGGGTGTCTTCGCCCTCGACGCCGAGCTTTTCCAGCTCGGCCACGCAGGCTTCGAGCAGCTCGGCGCAGACCGGCTCGTTGAAGCGGGCCTGCACGATGCCGATACGCAGGCCTTCACCGTCGAGGTTGCTGGGGTAGAAGCCGTGATCCATTGTTCAGTTCTCCAGTTTTCGGGGCGGCAACGGCGCTGGTGCGCGCTGCCGGGGTGTTCGGGTGGCGCAGGCTCAGTCGGCCTGGCCGTTCATGGGTTGGTAGCCGGTGACTTCGAGGTCGAAGCCGGTCATGCTGGGCATGCGCTGCGGCGACGCCAGCACGCGCATCCTGCCCACCCCGACGTCCTTCAGGATCTGCGCTCCCATGCCGTAGGTGCGCAGGTCCGGCTTGCGGCGCGGGCGCGACTGCGGCGCGTCCAGCGCGCTGAACTGCGTGAACAGCTGGTCGGCCGAGTCGCCGCAGTTCAGCAGCACCACCACGCCATTATCGGCGCCGGCGATGGCTTCCAGCGCGGCGGGGATGCTCCACGAGTGCGTGGTGCGCTTCACTTCCAGCAGGTCCAGCACCGAGAAGGGCTCGTGCACGCGCACCAGCGTTTCCTGGTCCGGCGCGGGCGAACCCTTGACCAGCGCCAGGTGCGCCTGGCCGGTGGGCTTGTCGCGGTAGGCGATGCTGCGGAAGGTGCCGTAGGGGGTCTGCATGTCGCGCTCGCCCACACGCTCGATAATGCTCTCAGTGCGGCTGCGGTAGTGGATCAGGTCGGCAATGGTGCCGATCTTCAGGTCATGTTCCTGCGCGAACTCGATCAGGTCCGGCAGGCGCGCCATGGTGCCGTCGTCCTTCATGATCTCGCAGATCACGGCCGCTGGCGTCAGGCCTGCCAGCGCGCCCAGGTCGCAGCCGGCCTCGGTATGGCCGGCGCGGATCAGCACACCGCCGGGCTGGGCCGTCAGCGGGAAGATATGGCCGGGCTGGACCAGGTCGGCCGACTTGGCGTCGCGGGCGACGGCGGCCTGCACGGTGCGGGCGCGGTCGGCGGCGGAAATGCCAGTGGTCACGCCTTCGGCGGCCTCGATCGACACGGTGAAGTTGGTGCCGTGCTGGGTGCCGTTGCGGCTGACCATCGGGTGCAGGTCCAGCTGGCGGCAGCGCTCGGCGGTCAGGGTCAGGCAGATCAGCCCGCGGCCGTGCTTGGCCATGAAATTGATCGCTTCCGGTGTGACGAAATCGGCAGCCAGCACCAGGTCGCCTTCATTCTCGCGGTCTTCCTCATCGACGAGGATGACCATGCGGCCGGCGCGGATGTCGGCAATGATGTCTTCGGTACGGGCGATTTTCATGGCGTGCTGAACGGCAAATTGGGGCGAATCGAGCGAAAAACCGGCGAATAGCTGGGGCAGGAACCATGGCCGCGGTTGAAAGCGGCCGGACTGAGGCGGGGCGTCGGGCCGGGCCGGCCAGGCCATATACGCCCGGCAGGTCGCCCAGTCAAGCCGGGTATTGTACGCCAAGGCAGGCAATGCGGGAGGCGACGGCACCGGAAAGTACGGCGCCTGCCTGAAGCGGGTGAGGAGTGCGGTGCTGCATGAGCCGCCCCGTTGCCGGCAGGGCGCCGGCGCCAGGCTCGGCTGGGGCCTATGCGGCGACGGCCAGCGGTGTGGCGTCGTGGCCTGCGGTGCGCAGCCGCGAGGTCCTGGCGATGCGCGCCCTGGCCGCGCGGGTCGCGTCAGCCAGCGCGAGCTCGCGCGTGAGGAAGCCGGCGTTGGGCTTGGTGAACCTGGCATGCGCGTCCAGCGCATAGGCCCATTCCCACTTGCCGAAGGTGACCTCGGCCAGTGTCACGACGACGTGGCAATGCTGATAGAAAAAACTTTCGCTCATGCTTGTTTCCTTTGTGGGACTGCACGCTGGCCATGGCCTGAAAGCCATGCGGGCCAGTGGCGGTCCGTCAGCCAGCCGCGCAGGTGCAGCCGGCTATGCTGTGTGTCAATGGCGGCGGCGCCGGCATCCTGGGCGATCTCGCAGAGCCGCCCCTTTGCGTGCGGGTCGCACGCGCAGATCATCATCAGCTGGCCTGCCGTCATTTGCCGCTTCTGCCGCCTCAGGCCGCCGCGCATGACCCCGGCACCGATCACGCTGCCCAGCCACCGGCCGATCACGGCGCCAAGCGCCATGCCGCCGAGGTAGGCCATGAAGCCGGCGGCCGCGTTGGCCGGCGTGCCGTAGCGGAACACGATCCAGGCCACCAGCAGTGCGCCGGCGACCAGGCCGGCCGCCGCGACTTCATTGCGATAGGTGATCTGCGCCGCGTGGGGCGAGGGCAGGCCTTCGGCCGGCTGGTCGTCGCGCAGGAAGAACCAAGGCCCGTCGATGCGTGCGAGAGTCGCGGCCAGCTCGCCAAGCTGCGCGTGCGCGCGCCTTGCCGCGGCAATGTCGTTCAGCCGGAAATACAGTAGGGTGAGCATGGTGATGCCTCGCTTGGTGTCAGGTCCATTTGCCGCTGGACCACGGAAAGCCTGCGAAACGCCGGGCGCCGGGGCGCCGGAATGTCTTCGCCAGGGGTGAGGACGGTGGCTGCAGCCGCGGCCATCCGTCGCCCACGGCCTGGTCCCAGTCGATCAGCAGCGTGACGGCACGGTGCAGGTGGGTCGCGGCCAGGCGCACAAAGCCAAGGCGCGCGCGCATCGGCGCAGTGGGATGCCGGTCACGCAGCAGGCGCGTGGCCGGAAGTCGCTGATACAGGATTCTGGCGGTGGGATCGGGCACAGTGAGTTCCTTCATGGGTGCCGGGCAGCAATCCGGCCGGCAATCGAAAGCAACGGCGGGGGCGCCAGCTCGCGGACGAGCGCGCGGCGCGGCGGGCAGGGGTGCATGAAGGTCCAGGTGGTCCCCGTGAGTGGCTTCAGCAGCCACCAGTGCTAGACGTTGTCGAGGGGGGAGGCCCGGGAACGAGTGGCGAGCGCCTGTGGGCATACATGGACTGCAAGCGCTGCTTAACCATTCTAGGCCTAGGGCGTTGCAGGAACCAGCTGACTTACAACAAAGCCGCCGGGCCTCGCGCGGCGCACCTTCCCCGGGGGGCGACAGCGCAAGCAAATTGCCACAGGAGGGGGTTGTCAGCGTATGCTCGGGACAAAAGGGCACGCTCCGCCCTGAATGCCGCCGCGCTGGCAGGCGGCGGTTCGGACTTCAAATCAGGGCGCTAGCCCGATCGCGCCCGCGGACTTTGCACAACAAAGGAGACAAAGATGTCGAGGCAGATCAAGAACAAGGCCGAACTGCGTGCCCTGGTACGCGCCGAGCAGTCGAAGTTCGCCGCTTGCGAGGGCGCCTGCTTTGGCGATGTGGTCTGGCACGCGCCGGACACCGGCGGCTGCAACTGGAGCCTGTCCACGATGGAGGGCGGCAACAGCAGCGCCTGCGTGGAAGCGCTGCGTCCCTTCACCGACAAGCTGCGCGAGGCCTATAACGTGCCCGACGAGGGCAAGTAGCCCGCGGTATTACGCGGGGGCCTGCGCGGTCGACAGCATCCGCTCCACATAGCGGGCGATCAGGTCGATCTCCAGGTTCACACGCACGCCCGGCTTGAGTTCCTGCAGCGTGGTGACTTCCACGGTGTGCGGGATCAGGTTGATGGAGAACACGCAGCCATCGGCTTCGTCATTGACGCGGTTGACGGTCAGCGACACGCCGTTGACCACGACCGAGCCCTTGTAGGCCAGGTAGCGTGCCAGTTCGCGCGGG
This sequence comes from Cupriavidus sp. FW305-F7, assembly GCF_058782875.1. Classification (NCBI taxonomy): domain Bacteria; kingdom Pseudomonadati; phylum Pseudomonadota; class Betaproteobacteria; order Burkholderiales; family Burkholderiaceae; genus Cupriavidus; species Cupriavidus sp. FW305-F7. The sequence goes on from NZ_JBYSYC010000046.1 coordinate 15,162, forward strand.
GCGCGGATGCGCAGTTCATGCGATTCGCCCACCGGGGCGAAGTGCACGACTTCGCCCAGGCCGTCGACGTGCCCGGACACCAGGTGGCCGCCCAGGCGGTCGGCCAGGCGCAGGGCCTTTTCCAGGTTGACACGGCCGGTGCTCTCCAGCCCCACGGTCTTGTCCAGCGACTCGCGCGAGACTTCGACGTCGAAACTGTCGGGCGCCATGGCGATCACGGTCATGCAGGCGCCCTGGATGGCGATGCTGTCGCCGATGATGACGTCCGACAGGTCCAGTCCGCCCGCGGCGATGCGCAAGCGCACGCCGGCATCGGCGGCGCCCAGCGGGGTAATGGATTCAATGCGGCCGACTGCCGCGACAATGCCTGTAAACATGATGGTGTCTTCTGCTTAGGGTATTTGGAATCTGGATACGCGGTGCCGGTGTGTGTCGCACTACGCGTCGTTGCGCCGGGCGATCAGCCGCAGGTCGTCGCCGATCTGCCGGATCTCATGCCAGCGGAACTGCGCGGCGTCCTGCAGCCGCGCCAGCGGCGGCAGGTTGAACATGCCCTGGGCATCGCCCAGCAGCTTGGGCGCGAGGTAGATCAGCAGCTCGTCGGCGCAGTGCTCGCGCACCAGCGAACCGTTGAGCTTGAAGCCGGCCTCCACGTGCAGCTCGTTGATGCCGCGCCGGCCGAGTTCTTCCAGCATGCGGCGCAACTCGACCTTGCCGTGCGGGTTGGGCAGGACCACGACTTCGGCGCCACGGCTTTCCAGTGCGCGCTGGCGCTGCCGGTCCTCCACCGCGCAGAACACCAGCACCGGCTTGGCGAACTCGCCAGTGTCCGGCGTCAGGATCCGCGCGTCCAGCGGGACCTCCAGCCGCGAATCGACCAGCACCCGCTGCGGCTGGCGCAGCGTGGCGATGGCCCGCACCGTCAGCGCGGGGTTGTCGTCGCGCACGGTGCCGATGCCGGTCAGGATCGCGCACGCACGTGCGCGCCAGGCATGGCCGTCGTCGCGCGCGGCCTGGCCGGTGATCCACTGGCTGGTGCCGTCATGCAGCGCAGTGCCGCCGTCCATCGATGCCGCCACCTTGACGCGCACCCACGGTAGCCCGCGCGTCATGCGTGAGACAAAGCCGATATTCAGGTCGCGCGCTTCCTTTTCCAGCAGGCCGCAGCGCACGTCGACGCCGGCCTCGCGCAACCGCTGCAGGCCGCGCCCGGACACCGAAGGGTTGGGGTCTTCCATGGCCGCCACCACGCGCGCCACGCCCGCGCGCACCAGCGCATCGGCGCACGGCGGCGTGCGCCCGAAATGGCTGCACGGCTCCAGCGTGACATAGGCGGTGGCGCCGGCCGGGTCCAGCCCGCGCGCCAGCGCGTCCTTCATCGCCTGGATCTCGGCATGATCCTGCCCGGCCGGCTGGGTGAACCCCTGGCCGATGACCTGGCCATCCTTGACGAGCACGCAGCCGACGCGCGGGTTGGGCGTGGTGTTGAACATGCCCCGCGCGGCGAGCGCAAGGGCCTGTTGCATGGCGGCGTGGTCGGTATCGGAAAACATTCGGCGGTTGCGTTTGCCTTGGCGCAGCGATCTGGAATACAGGGCTGCCGGGTTATGGTGGTCCGGAGGACTCCGTCGCATCGCAGTCAGCGTCGCGGCCGGGTGTGCAGAGTCGGATACGTCCCTGCGCGCCCAGCCTGACTTGCCGCTGCTCGCCACGGCAGCCGAGCGTGAAAGTGGCGGCCTGGAAACCGCCCTGCTCAGATCGAGAGTATCCCACAGGCAGGAATTTCAGCACATTCGTGCCGCGGGCGGTCTGGCGCCGTCACCCACAGGCAGGGCATGCCCGGTTCGACCACGGACAGCACCGCGCGTCGCTCCGCGTCGCCGTCTGCCGTGACCAGTTGCCAGCCGGGGCCCAGCGTCGCCTCGCCCGGCAGCGGCTGCAGCGTCACCTCGAGGCGGCGCGCCAGTGCGGTGGCCCGCGCCAGCGCCAGCGACGCCGCCAGCCGGTCGGCCGCAGGTGTGACCTGTTGCCGGGCGAGTAGGCCGCTGAACGCCGGATAGGATGCCGCCGCCAGCAATGCCAGGATGGCCAGGCCGGCGAGCAGCTCGGCCAGGGTCAGGCCATGGCGGCGGCGGAGTGCGTGGCGGGCCATCGCGCCTTCAGCAATGGACGGAAGAGGCTGCGGCACGGCTTCACCTTCGGGCAGCGCCAGCCACTGTCCAGTGCTGCGCAGGATCAGCACGCCGCACTCCGGGTCGGGCCACTGCGGGACGGCATGTAATTCAACACAGGTATCCAGGGCGGCCTGCGGGTATGCCGCGGCTGTCACGATATGACGCACGGTGCCGGCAGCGGGTACGGGAAGTGGCCATTCCCCGGCGGCCACTTCGGCACCGGGCTCGGCGGCAAACGTCATGGCGGCGGCGTGGCGCTCCAGTTGCAGCATTCCCTCGGTCAGTGCGGTACGCGCCTGCGCCCGCCATCCCTGCATCATGTGGCCGTGCCACACGGGAATCGCGATGGCAGCGCCTGCGACGGCGGCGCCGGCGCCGGGTGTTGGGGTCGGCGCCTTATGGGCGGTCACCGAGACTGGCAGGGACCGTCAGACTAGCTGTCGCGAGCAGGCGAATACGTGCCTAAGCGTGAAGGATTTGCAGAATGTTGTTTCGGTCTTCCTGGGAACAGCTACCAAGCAGCCTCGCTTACTGACACACCGAGGTTTGTGTCGTCACGGGCGCGCATACGCGGACCCTGCCCAACTGGCTGATATCGATGAGTTTCTGGTTGCCGGTGCCCAGTCCCATCAGCACCTGGGCAGACTGCATCGCATCCGCCAGCGTGCGTGTATAGCCTACGGGCGAATAGGAGAGGACCGCCGACTGCGGCGTGCTGGAGAACGCTACAGTCAATCCCTGGGCGGAGGGGACATGCTGAACCAGCGCGGTTTGGCCAGTGCAGTCCGCGTTTCGATTGGGGTTCAGGCAGACAGTCCAGCCGTTGTGCCAGTCATTGCTGACGGGCGCCACGGTGACCCAGCTATTGCGCGATAGCGCACTGGCCCGTGCCAGGGAAAGCGACGAAGCCAGCGCGTCCGCTTCAGTGGCAAGCGTGTTGCGCTGAATGAACGAAGTGTAGGCGGGTGCCGCCATGCCGGCGAGGATGGCCAGCACGACCAGTGTGACCAGCAGTTCGATCAGCGTGAACCCGGTCTGAGGTTGGGGGGATTGATCGCGCATCACCAGCATCCCTGGGGCAGGTTCGCGAAGGCGGTGACATTGTTGATCAGCACGCCACGCTCGCCGGTGCTGCGTAGCAGCAGCGTGCCGCACCGGTTGTCGGCGATGACGGGCGTGGCGCTGACCTGCACGCATTCGTTGAATGCCAGGCCCGTGCACGCGCCGGATGCGATCGTGTAGTTGCCGCTTTCCGAGGTTTGCGGGAAGCCGCGCCAGGCGCGCGTGCTGTCGGCGGGGTCGACGTAGGAGTTGGCCTGTGCGTAACGACGCTCCAGTGCCTGCATGGCCGTCATCAGTGCGGCCTTGGCTTCGGTGCGGCGCCCGCGGGCAACATGTTCAGCGTAGTTGGGATACGCAATGCCGGCGAGGATGCCAAGGATGGCGATGGCAATCAGCATCTCCATCAGCGTGAAGCCGCTGGCGTGGTGACGCCAGTGACGGTGGCAGCGTTTCATTTTGCGGCTCCGAAATTGCGAATCTCGCGCCAGCCAAGGCGCCCGGTGGTGGGATGCCCCCCGTCGGTGGCCGTCTTGCCGGACACAAGCGGCCTGCTGGACAACGACGCGCCTGCGCTGCGGCCGCCACCCGATGCGCCGAACGAAAACACGTCGATGAACTTCAGCGTAGTGATCTGGCCGACAGCATTGCGTTGCGGATCCACCGTGGTCCTGGTCTGGATCAGCACCGGCGCACCCAGGATGCCGAAGGTGGAGGGATCGCCGGTCGATGTCCCCGTGGCGGGCATGCCGGTCAGCGCATTGATCTGGTAGCGGCCGCTGTTGCTGGAGGCACCGCAAAGGTCATCACCGGTCATCAGCGAATTGAACCAGATCTTTCCGTAAGCCGGCACGAGCGCGGTGACCTGGCGTTCTCCGTTGCCCGGGAAATCAAAGTACCACCCCGCCTTCTGTCCCGTCTTTGAGCCGAGGCTATAGCTGCGTGACGAATATTCGTAAGCGCCCTTGCTGTTGCGGGTCAAGGTGACCGGGTTCAGCATGCTGCGGTCTGCAATCGACTGGGAGCCTCCGGCATCGTAGATGCCGTACATGGCGTTCCGGGTCAGCGTGCCGGTGGTGATGGTGTCGGCAGGCTCCAGGTACTTCCCGGTGCCGAACACCACCATATAGCCTCCGGGCGCGTAGACCCATTTGGGCTGGACCGTGATCGGCTGCGGTTTTCCGCTGGCATCGCGGGCCTGGAACAGCGGCCGGCCGTAGTTGCCGCCGCCGTAGTAGGGTAGTGCCCCGGCAGCGTTCCAGGTGGATGGGCCGCCATTCAGGATGAACTTCCAGAGGCGGCCCTGGAGGTCGCCGGCGTAGGCGGCGACGGTCTGCCCGTCGGTCAGCCGCACCAGCGCCGGCGAGCTCAGCCCGTTGGCAATGCTGGCGGTGGCGTCCGCTGCCATCGAGATCTTCCAGTAATTGACGCCCAGTTGCCACGGCGTCCCGGCCGGCTTGTCCAGTGCCACGATGAACAGCACCGAAGGCGCAGCCGGATTGCTCGTGCCATCCGCATCGTTGGCATTCAGGCCGTTGCCCGTCATGGCAAACCACTTGTACACAGGCTTGTTGTCGGAGTCCTTGCCGGCAAACAGCTTGACGATCTGGGGCGGCGACATGACGTTGCCCATGTCGGCATCATCCTTATCCGTGAACTCCCACAATACATTGCCGGTTCCGACGCTGGCAGGATCGCTGACATTCAGCGCAAAGAGGCCTTGCGCGCCGCCACCCATGCCAGAGACCAGCACGGTCTGCCAGGCGTTGCCCACCCTGGCTTCCGCCACGGCAGGCGTGGCGTCCACGTACGGCCGATGGATATAGCTCGGCGAGGTCAGCTGGGCCAGGTTGGCGAACACTGCGTTTGGCACGTAGGCAAACAGTTCAGAGCCATTGGCCGCATTGAAGGCGTGGAGCATGCCATCGTTGGCGCCGATAAATACGGCGGCAGTACGCCGGCTGTGGGCCTTGTAGAACGTGGTGTAGTCGCTTTCCGCGATGGTCCCGGACGGGGCCGCCATATAGACGGGGCCCGAATTGACGATGTCGCCCAGCAGTGAGTCGCGCAAGCGCATGGTCCCCGTGCTGCCGGTGGCTTGTTCCTGGCTGCGCTCGCCACGCAGGTAGCTGAGCCGGCTCTGGGCTACGGTGTCAGTCTCTGTCGGCACGATCTTCAGTGCGGCCTTCTGCGCGGCGTTGAGAGATTTCCATTCGAAGGTGGCGCCCGCACCCGCGCCGGTTCCTGCATTGTCGGCCGTGCCCGACGGGACCCAGGTCAGCAGATTGCGGGCAGCGGTGCGCGCAGTCAGCACCTTGCCGGCCTCCCAGGTTTCGGTGTTGGAGATCTGAACGCCGGTGTTGGGATCATTGGTCACCGCCAGTGCCGACAGGCGCCCGTTCCAGCGCCGGTCGAATCCGGGGGTGAACAGGAGGGTGTCGCTCGCGACCTGGGAAGAGGTCAGTGCCACGCCAGACAATGTGCCGGCCGCATTGACGATTTGCGCGAAGACCTTCTTGATGGAAGCAATCATGGCGGCCGGCTGCCCGGCCAAGAACCAGTTGGCGGGGACATTCGATCCGCCCGACGATTCCCATTCGGCATTGCTGGTGACGGTGGTGCCGCTGGCCCCCTTGGTGCGGAACGGATTGCCATCACCGTTCTGGTCGTCAAAGCCGCCGTACTTTGCCGCCAGGTACATCTGGCTGCGGCGCTGTTCATCGCCCACGCTGCCGTTCCCGTTCTCATTGACGTCGATGCTGAACGTGGTGACGCGCAATTCCGGCATATCCGGGCGGAAGCTGTAGGTATGGGCCCAATACGCGACGCCGGCCATATAGTAGGTGCCGTGGCCGCTGGAGCCGGTGTCGGCGCCAGCCAGGTTGGCGAGCGAGGCATCGGGGCGGCTGTTGCCGGATGTTCCCGAACTCTCAAGATCGGCCACCGCCTGCGTCCAGGTCATGACATCGAAGCTGTACTTGCTGAATTTCGACATCGCGTCTGCCGGCCTTGCCGGGTCGTTGGCAGAGACCGGCTTGCCACCGGAGAGGTAGGTCGTCCTGCCGTTGCCAGGGATGTATCGGTCCCAGTGCGTGTTGATATCGGCAATGGCAAGGACGTAGTTCTTCTGGCAACTGGCAAGGATGGGGTCTGTCCATTGCGTGTAGACCGGAAATCCATCCTTGTACGCGCTGGCGTTGTCGATGGCTTCGGGCGTTGGTTGTCGGCCTTGCAGGTAGCGGATGCTCTCGTAGTAGAGTTCGCCGACGGGATCCAATGACTTGTAGGCGCCGGAACGCCCGAACTGATTCAGGTAATTGATGACACCGCTGATGTTCTCTGACGCGCTCTCGGGGTTCTGGATGAATACGCCGTCGTCATCCCATTCCCGGCGCAGGTTGTTGGCTTGATTGAAATTGCTGTCGACAGTGTTTGGCCCCACATACTTCAGGGGCGCGCGCAAGACACCGCCATAACGGGTATTGGCACTGTCGTTCAGATAGCCAAACGCGCCAAAGCGGACCTTGTCGGCGTTGCGCTGCATTTCACCAGCCGGCTTGTACCCGGTGCGATACAGCTTGCAGAGATCGGTGCGGGACTTGGCTTCGCTTGCATCGCAGACTTGCACCCGTACCAGGTAGGTGCCCTGGTTCTTGTACTTGCCGGGGCTCGCGCAGCTGGCGCCGGATTCGGTGCTGTCCCCGAAGAACACCTTGTTGCCGCATGAAGTGATGTAAAGGGTCCGGCTGGTGAAAGGCGTGACCGAGGACGCCTTGTCGTAAGTCTTGCGGGGGAAGTAGGAGCTGCTGTTGAAAAAACTGTCCTGCAGCACGGCACGTTGCAGGATGGTCTGCGTGGCGGTGTCAACCACGCGGTCGCCCCCGGTCAGCGCGTATCGCAGCATATCGATGGCCGAGGCCGTGGCCCAGTTCATGAAGTTGCCGCTGAACTGGCCCGCGCATGTGTGATCGGCCGTGTTGGCATCGCCAGCAATGACAAAATAGCCGTTGCTGTCGCCCCCGCTGTAGTTGTAGCACTTGAGCGGATTGAAGTAGCCGATGTATTCGGTGGCCGGTGAATACGTGCCGGAGCGATAGGCTGCCCCAACCGTGGGGAACTCTACCGAGAGCGTCAGCAGCAGGTTGGGGTGGATATTCTGATTGCGGCCGTACAGCGGTGCCTGCGCGATCTTGACGGTCGCGAGGCTGCTCGGTTCTGTCGCGGCAAGCAACGCGCCGGCGGGCAGGCTGAGAAGCGCAGCCATGGCCGCGAACAGGAATTTCCGGATGCGGCTCATTTGCCGTGCTCCGCGACAGTCATGGGCGTTGCCATTCATTCCCCCTTTCGGTAGTACGACTGCAACATGACCCGGGTCGCCGGGTTTGCGCCAAAGCCGACGGCCGTGACGCGGAAGATGTATGCGCCCTCGCTCGCGCCTGGCGACATGTCGTTGATCGGCTCGATGATGTAGCGCGGCAGCGCGGCAGGCAGCAGCCCGCCGGTCGCGGTCGGGAACCTGCGGCCGGTGAAGGTGCCATAGGCGGTGGTGCGTGCGTTGGCGCCAGTCTGGCTGAAGTCAACGGTGAGCCAGTTCGGCGTACCGTCGAGCACCGGGTCGCACAGTCCCTGGAAGGGTGAGGCGCCTGTCACGCCCGTATTGCAGCCCGCCACGAACGGCAGGACATTCATCGTGGTGCCGGAGAAGATGGCCGACCGGCTGGTTGGCGCGGCGACACCCTGGATGTCGATTTCTGCATCCAGCAAGGCTGCCTCGGCCGCTTGCTGAGCCAGGTCCCGGTCGCGCTGGTTCGATGCCATGCGCTTGCTGCCAATGGCCAGCCGGGCGCCGGCGATGGCGATGACGCTGATGATCAGCAGCATCACCAGGGCGGTGATCAGCGCGATGCCACGCGGGTTGGGTTGCGCGGTGCGGGCGTTCATGTCGGCGAGCACGTGGTGCAGGTGGCCATGTTCCGGAGCTGTACTGTGACGGTGTACAGTCGTCGCATCCGCTGCAGTTGCGTGGCTGGTGTGAAGGACGTGTCGTTGCCCGGCGAGCCCGGGAACAGGCGCCCAAACAGGCGGAAGGTTGGCGGATCCTGGGGCGATGCGCTGGCGGTATCGCCCATCAGCACCATGGCAATCTTGATGGCGACGACGTTCTGCCAGGTGGTGGGCAGGGCCAGCACCTCGGTGGCTGACAGGAAGCGGTCCGGGGTCTGGTCGAAATTCGTATCCACGCCGTAGAGCACCTGGAAGACTTCGACGCCTGAGATCATTGGAACAGCCTGGTACGCCGTGCCGGCCGTGAGGATTTCCTTGTTGGCGGTGTCCCGTGGACGATAGCCACACATCAGCTGAGGCATGCCGCTGGCATCGTTGCTGACATAGAAGACCGCCATGCCGCGCGCGAGGTCTGCGTCTTCCCAGGCCTGCGGCTCGGCGACGCCGTTGCCGGAGCAGTCGATCATGCTGTTGTCCGGAACGGTGCGGTCCTGCTGCGTGCCCGAACCGAAGAAGCGGACCTGCAGCACATCGCTCTTGTTCACGGCGCCCGCCTGGACAGGACACGCGAGGTTCTGCGCCGGATTGCCGAGGTCTTGCGTGGGGGCGCTGCAGTTGTCGAGGCCGCTGATGGTCGGCGACAGGCTCGTGGTCGTGAGCATGACGCCTCCAGGGCTGGGCGCGGGTGGCCCGCTGGCGCCGGGCGAGGCCGCGGCGCTGTTGCCCGCATAATTGCTCCAGGCGGCCTGGCGCACGATCCGCACCACGGTATCCACCGCAAAGCGGCCTTTCTCATCCAGCGCCGTGGTGTCGTCGATGCTGTTGTAGTTGGCTCGCCCGGTCAGGTAGAGCGCCGCGGCAGCCATGATCAGGAGCAGGCTCAGCGTCATCGCTACCATCAGCTCCACCAGCGACAGCCCCAGCTGACGATGCCGGCCGGGGTTGAGATAGGTCCTGGCGTTCCGCATGTCAGTTCACCGTACCCTGCGTGGCCACGATGACCACCTGGGGGCGCGTGCCCATGTCGGACATGTCGACCCGTGCCGCGACGGTTTTGGCGGCAAGCCGCGAGATCCAGCCGATCTTGATGACAATCGGTGCGTCGTCCGGGCGGCCAGTGGCCGATGGCGTGCATCCCCATGAGAAGCCGGTGGTCTGGTCGTACGCAACCATGTCCCGGCAAATCACGGCGCGTCCGCCAGGCAGGCCTGTGCTGACACGCTCCCAGAACTCGGCGACATCGAAATCCGCCAGTTGCTGCGCGCACCCGGCCGCCGTGCCCGAGCAGGCGATCGCGTACGGGCTGTTTGCTGCCGTGAGCGCGGGTGGCTGCCCGGTGGCGGTGTCGATGAAGTAGCGGTTCGGGGTGATGGCTTCCGCCGCCGCGCCGGTTTGCGAGACGGCAGGATTGGCACGCATGCGCTCGGCCATCTCGGTGGCCAGCTGCATGGCAGTGGTGTCGTAGGAAGCTTGTTGCGTGAAGCGGGATGAATTCAGCAGCAGGCTGGCGACGCCGAGCACGCCAACCGCCAGAACGACAATTGCCACCAATGCTTCGAGCATGGCAAAGCCGGCTGCCCCGCGGCAGCGTTGACCCATTCTGACCCCCGTCAAAAGACGTCCGACTTCGTTAACTTCTTTTTTTGGTCTGCAATCCGGGCCCTTTTAATATGCGACAGCGGGCCTTGCGGAAATGCAACGGGGATTAAACAACGATTTTGTTACTTTTACTACCCCTTCCGGGGGGTGGACGCCGCAAATTCATCCAGCACGTCGCGGAATTCCGACACGTCCTCAAAGCTCCGGTACACCGAAGCAAAGCGGATATACGCAATCTTGTCGAGCTTGCGCAATTCGCGCATCACCAGCTCGCCGACCTGGCTGCTGGGGATTTCCTTTTCGCCCAGGGCCAGCAGTTTTTCTTCGATGCGGGTGATGGCTTCGTCGATGGCTTCGGCGGAGACCGGGCGCTTGCGCAGCGCCAGGCGCATGGAATCCTTCAGCTTGGCGCGGGTGTAGTCCACGCGCGAGCCGTTTTTCTTGACGATGGCGGGGAAGAACAGCTCGATCCGCTCATAGGTGGTGAAGCGGCGGTCGCAGGCTTCGCAGCGGCGGCGCCGGCGCACGGCATCGCCGTCTTCCGACATGCGCGTGTCGAGTACCTGGGTATTGGAATGACCGCAAAAGGGGCATTTCATGCCGGACCACCTTCAGTTGAACCCCGTCGCCTTGTCCGTGTTGTCGTTCTGCGGTGGCGGGGCGGGTTGGCGAGGCCCGCAAGCCGGTGCCCCGGGGCGCCGGCTTGCGGAGCTGCCGGCCGCTCATGCGAACCCGCATGGGCGGCCTCGATGCATCAGCCGTAGACCGGGAAACGCTTGGTCAGGGCTGCCGCCTGCTCGCGCACGCTGGCGATGTTGGCGGCGTCGTGCGGGTTGTCCAGCACATCGGCGATCAGGTTGCCGACGATGCGGGCTTCTTCTTCCTTGAAGCCGCGCGTGGTCATGGCCGGCGAGCCCAGGCGGATGCCCGAGGTCACGAACGGCTTTTCCGGATCGTTGGGGATGGCGTTCTTGTTGACGGTGATATGCGCCTCGCCCAGGATGCGCTCGGCTTCCTTGCCGGTGATGTTCTTGGCGCGCAGGTCGACCAGCATCACGTGGCTTTCGGTACGGCCCGAGACAATGCGCAGGCCGCGCGCGATCAGGGTCTCGGCCAGCACGGCGGCGTTCTTCACCACTTGCTGCTGGTAGGCCTTGAACTCAGGCGTCAGCGCTTCCTTGAACGCGACCGCCTTGCCGGCGATCACGTGCATCAGCGGGCCGCCCTGGATGCCGGGGAAGATCGCCGAGTTGATGGCCTTCTCGTGCTCGGCCTTCATCAGGATCACGCCGCCGCGCGGGCCGCGCAGGCTCTTGTGCGTGGTGGTGGTGACGAAGTCGGCGTGCGGCACCGGGTTCGGGTAGACGCCCGCGGCGATCAGGCCGGCGTAGTGGGCCATGTCGACCATGAAGTAGGCGCCGATCGACTTGGCCACCTTGCTGATGCGCTCGAAGTCGATGCGCAGCGCGAAGGCCGAGGCGCCGGCGATGATCAGCTTGGGCTTCTTCTCTTGCGCCAGCTTTTCCAGCGCATCGTAGTCGATGTCTTCCTGGGCGTTCAGGCCGTAGCTGACCACGTTGAACCACTTGCCGCTCATGTTCAGGGCCATGCCGTGGGTCAGGTGGCCGCCTTCGGCCAGGCTCATGCCCATGATGGTGTCGCCCGGCTTGAGCACGGCGAAGTACACACCCTGGTTGGCCTGCGAGCCCGAGTTGGGCTGCACGTTGGCGGCTTCGGCGCCGAACAGCTGCTTGACGCGGTCAATGGCCAGCTGCTCGACCACGTCGACGTACTCGCAACCGCCGTAGTAGCGCTTGCCGGGATAGCCCTCCGCGTACTTGTTGGTCAGCTGCGAACCCTGGGCGGCCATCACGGCCGGCGAGGTGTAGTTCTCGGAGGCGATCAGCTCGATGTGGTCTTCCTGGCGCTGGTTTTCCTGCTGGATGGCGGCAAAGACCTCGGGGTCGATCTGGTCGATCGTAAAACGGCTGCGTTCGAACATGGCGAAACTCGTCTGAAAAATAGGGAATCCGATTCACGCATCGGGGGTAGGGCGCGCGGGGAAGGCTAGCGGCGACCAGCACCGGCGGCACGTTGTAACCGTCGGTGCAGGGCGCACCCTGCTTCCCATTCGCTGCCCAGGCGAGCGGCAGGCGCAAGCAACTTCACGCCTAGGCGTGCTGAACGTTACGCGAACGCGCAATGAACGTCACGCCAGAGAACTTGCGCTTCCTCGTGGTAGTGCCCACTGACTTCGCCAGTCGCGCAAGATGGAATGGTTGCGCGCAGTGTAGCGCGAGGCGGGCGCCCGCCGCAAGCCGTCGGCCCCGCCAGGCAAGGACTGGCAAGGGCTGGCCAGCAACTTGCTGTTGCAAAGTCGTCATGCGGGTTTACACGAAACCGCTATCGCTCTCCGTTACAATCGCGGCCATGACAAACTTTGTCTGGACCCTGCGGGTGTACTGGGAAGACACCGACGCGGGTGGCGTAGTGTTCTACGCCAACTACCTGAAGTTCTTCGAGCGCGCCCGCACCGAGTGGCTGCGTGCGCTCGGCATCGAGCAGCAGTCGCTCGCCGACGAGGCGGGCGTGGTCTTTATCGTCCGCAGTACGGCGGTGGACTACAATGCGCCCGCCCGGCTGGATGACCAGCTCGAGATCCGCACGCGCATCGACCGGGTCGGCCCGGCGTCGGTCCAGTTCACCCAGGAAGCCTGGCGTGGCGAGCTGATGCTGGCATCTGGCGCGATCCGCGTTGGGTGTGTCGATCGAAGCACTTTCCGTCCCGCCCCGATTCCCGACCCCGTTCTAGCTACCATCAAGTCCGCACGATGAATCCCGTGACCGTCACGCAAGACATGTCGATCGTAACGCTGGTGCTCCACGCCAGCCTGCTGGCACAGGCCGTCATGGTGCTGTTGCTCGTCATGTCCCTGTTTTCGTGGACCTATATCTTCCGCAAGCACCTGGCGCTGCGCTCGGCGCGCACCCAGACCGAGGGGTTCGAACGCGACTTCTGGGCCGGCGGCGACCTGCAGGCGCTATATAACAGCGCCGTCAACAACCGCCACAACACCGGCGCGCTGGAGCGGATCTTTGAATCCGGCATGGGCGAGTTCCTGAAGGCGCGCGAGCGCGGCAACGAAGCCGGCGCGCTGCTCGATGCGGCCCGGCGCGCGATGCGCGCGGCCTACCAGCGCGAGATGGATGTGCTGGAATCGCATCTGCCGTTCCTGGCGTCGGTGGGTTCGGTGAGCCCGTATATCGGCCTGTTCGGCACGGTATGGGGGATCATGAACGCATTCCGCGGCCTGTCGAATGTGCAGCAGGCGACGCTCGCATCGGTGGCCCCCGGTATTGCCGAGGCGCTGGTGGCGACCGCGATCGGCCTGTTCGCGGCGATTCCGGCGGTGATCGCCTACAACCGCTATGCCACGGAGATCGACCGCCTGGCGATCCGGTTCGAGAGCTTCATGGAAGAGTTCCTGAACATCCTGCAACGGCAGGCACGCTAACTGCACACGTATCGAATCTAATCCAGACGGTCCGGGCGCAAGCCCGGGCCGGCGTTTCCAGGAGTCCTGCAATGGCAGCCATTCAGCGCCGCGGCGGCTCGCGCCGCCGGGCCAGCGCCGAGATCAATGTCGTGCCGTATATCGACGTCATGCTCGTGCTGCTGGTCATCTTCATGGTGGCGGCGCCGATCGTGAGCCCCGCCACCGTCGACCTGCCCACCGTAGCCAACGCCACGCCGCAGCAGAAGGCGCCGCCGATCGTGGTCACCGTGCACGAGAGCGGCCAGCTCACCGCGCGCGGCAAGGACAACGCCGGCAATGCCTTCGAGCGCAAGCTCGACAAGCAGGGCCTGCTCGACTTTGTGCACCAGCGCCAGAACGAGAATCCCGACCAGCCGGTGGTGATTGCCGCCGACCGCTCGGTCAAGTACGAGGCGGTGCTGGACGTGATGTCGATCCTGAAAGCCGATGGCATCAAGCGCGTCGGCCTGATGGTCAAGTCCAAGACCTCCTGACGCATTGAAGCGCCTATCTGATTGCCGTTGCGCCTGATGAAGACCGTCGCCGCCTATCCCTACCAGCCGGTCAAGGAGCGGGGAACCCTGCGTTCCTTCCTGTTCGCGCTCTTCATGCACATGCTGCTGGCTGTCGTGCTGTACTACGGCGTGCGCTTGCAGAGCAGCACCCCGGTCGGCGCCGAGGCCGAGCTGTGGGAAGAGATTCCGGCCGCCACCGCGCCCCCGCCGCCGCCGCCGGCGCCGGTGGTGCAGCCGCGCCCGGCCCCGCCGCTGCCCGAGGTGAAGAGCAAGGTCGAGGACGACGCCGACATCGCGCTGGAACGCCAGAAGCGCCGTGCCGAGGCGGCAGCGCGCGAAGAGGCCGAGCGCAAGCAGGCGGCCGCGCGCAAGGAAGCCGAGCGCAAAGAGGCGGAACGCAAGGAAGCCGAGCGCAGGGAAGCGGAACAGCGCGAGGCCGAGCGCAAGGAAGCCCAGCGCAAGGACGACGCGAAGAAGAAGGCAGCGCAGCAGCAGGAACAGCAGCGCAAGGAGCAGGCCGAGCGCAAGGAAGCAGAACGCAAGGAAGCGGACGCCAAGGCCAAGGCCCAGGCGGACGCCAAGGCCAAGGCTGACGCCGAGAACAAGGCCAAGGCCAAGGCGGATGCCGACGCCAAGGCCAAGCGCGAGGCTGCGGCCAGTGCCCAGCGCAAGAGCGAGCTGGCGCGCCTGCAGGCGCTGGCCGGCGGCTCCGGCGCGGGCGGTGGCGGCGTGGGCAGCACGGCCGGCGCGGGTGCCGGCGGCGGTGGCAAGGCTTCGCCCGGCTATCCCGACCGCGTACGCCGCCGCGTGAAACCGAACATCGTCTTCACCGACGACGTAGACGGCAACCCGACTGCGGTGGTGTCCGTGCGGCTGGCGCCGGACGGCTCGCTGATGTCGGCGCGGCTGGCCAAGTCCAGCGGCAACTCGGCGTGGGACAACGCCGTGCTGCGCGCGGTCGAGCGTTCCGACCCGCTGCCGCGTGACGAGGACGGCAAGGCGCCGGCCAGCTTCACCATCACCTTCCGGCCGAAGGACTGAGTGGCCCGTAACGCATGATTTGCAACATAATGCAACCTTCATCGCCGGGTTTCAGTCCCATCGCTACCATGGCAGGTTGCCTGACGCGGCCGGCAGTGTGCAGCACGCACGCAGATCGGGCATGCGCCATGCGCAGCGCCCGACCTGCCCGTTTTGCCGATTGCCTGCCGTGCCCGACGAATCTTGTAATCGACTGAGGAGCAGCATGCGAAAGCTTTGGGCCCCCAACTGGCTGTCCGCGAGGCGGCACAACGCAACCCAACCCGAATCCCAACGCGCCATCGGCCCGGCCCCCCTGGCCGGCCGCCGCGCGCTGATGGCCTGGCTGGCCGCGGCGATGACGATGGCAGCCGGCGCCGCGCACGCGCAACTCAACGTTGAGATCTCCGGGGTCGGTTCCAGCCAGATTCCGGTTGCGACCGCCAACTTCCAGGGCGAGGCCCAGGCCCCGCAGAACCTGACCGCGATCATCCGCGCCGACCTGACGCGCAGCGGGCGCCTGCGCAATGTCGATCCGGGCGGCGCCACGGTGGCGGAATCCGCCAATGTCGACCTGGGCAGCTGGAAGTCGCGCGGCGCCGATGCCTTCGTCGCCGGCAGCGTGACCCCGGCCGCCGGCGGCAAGTATGAGGTCCGCTTCCGCCTGTACGACACCGTCAAGGGCCAGAGCCTGGGCGGGCTGGCCTTTACCGTCAACCAGTCCCAGCTGCGCGTGACCGCGCACAAAATCGCCGACTACATCTATGAAAAGCTGCTGGGCGAGCGCGGCGTGTTTGCCACGCGCCTGTCCTACGTGTCGAAGGTGGGCGGCCGCTACCAGCTGCTGATTTCCGACTCGGACGGCCAGAACGCGCAGGTGGCGCTGACCAGCAACGAGCCGATCATCTCGCCGTCGTGGTCGCCGGACGGCGCGCGCGTGGCCTATGTCTCGTTCGAGGCCAAGAAGCCGGTGGTGTATGTGCACGACCTGGCCAGCGGCAAGCGCACGCTGGTGTCGAACCAGAAGGGCAACAACAGCGCGCCGTCGTGGTCGCCTGACGGCCAGCACCTGGCACTGGCGCTGTCGCGCGACGGCAATACCCAGGTCTACCAGGTCAATGCCGACGGCTCCGGCGTCCGCCGCCTGTCCCGCAGCAGTGCCATCGACACCGAGCCGCAGTACTCGCCCGACGGCAAGAGCATCTACTTCACCAGCGACCGCGGCGGTGCGCCGCAGGTTTACCGCATGCCCGCTTCTGGCGAGGAAGGTGGCGGTGCGCAACGTGTCACCTTCAAGGGCAGCTACAACGTGAGCCCGCGTATTTCGCCGGACGGCAAGTACCTGGCGTACATCTCGCGCACGGGCGGCTTCAAGCTGCAGCTGCAGGACCTGAGCAACGGCGACGTGACGTCGCTGACCGATACGGCCAACGACGAAGCGCCCAGCTTTGCCGCCAACGGCAAGTACATCCTCTATGCCACCCGAGTGGGCGGTCGCGCGGTGCTGGCGGCGGTTTCCACTGACGGGCGTACCCGGCAGGTTCTGTCCCTCCAGTCCGGCGATGTTCGCGAGCCGTCCTGGGGTCCTTTCATGCAATAACAGGAGTCATTCACCATGCCCCAACTGATGAGCAAAACCCTTGCCGTTGCCGCACTGCTGGCCCTTGGCGCCTGCAGCTCCGGCGTCAAGCTGGACGACACCGCCAAAGCCGGCGCCGGCGCGGGCACCGGTGCCGATGCGCGCGCCGTGACCCCGGTGACGGCCGCCGATCCGCTGAACGATCCGAACAGCCCGCTGGCCAAGCGCAGCGTGTACTTCGACTTCGACAGCTACAGCGTCAAGTCTGACTACCAGGGCATGCTGGGCGAGCACGCCAAGTACCTGGGCTCGAACAAAGGCCGCAAGATCCTGATCCAGGGCAACACCGACGAACGCGGCACCAGCGAGTACAACCTGGCGCTGGGCCAGAAGCGTGCCGAAGCCGTGCGCCGCTCGCTGGCCTCGATGGGTGTGCCCGACACCCAAATGGAAGCCGTGAGCCTGGGCAAGGAAAAGCCCAAGGCCGCCGGCCATGATGAAGCCTCGTGGGCCGAAAACCGCCGCGCGGACATCAACTACTGATCTGCGGATAGCCATCCATGAAAGCACGCGTTTCCACCTTGTTGTGGCTCGCCGCCGTCGCCGGCGGCGGCATGCTGCCGCTGTCGCAGGCGCATGCCGGAGTGTTCGACGATGACGAGGCGCGCAAGGCGGTCATCACCCTGCGCGACCAGTTCAACGGTTTCCAGGCGACCGCGACGCAGCGCATCGAGCAGAACAGCCGCACCACGATCGACATGCAGAACCAGCTCGAGGGCCTGCGCCAGGAAGTGGCCCGGCTGCGCGGCCAGAACGAAGTGCTGCAGAACACGGTGGACGCGCTGCAGAAGCAGCAGAAGGACTACTACGCCGACCTGGACGCGCGCCTGAAGAAATTCGAGCCGCAGCAGGTCACGGTCGAAGGCCGCGAAGGCCTGTCGCAGCCTGGCGAAAAGCCCGAATACGATGCCGCGCTCAAGCAGTTCCAGGCGGGCGACTTCAAGAGCGCCGGGAGTTCGTTCTCGGCGTTCGTCAAGAAGTACCCGCAGAGCCCGTACGCGCCGCTGGCACAATACTGGCTCGGCAACTCGCTGTATGCGCAGCGCGACTACAAGGGCTCCACCTCGGTGCTGCAGAACATGATCAACGCCAACCCGACGCATCCCAAGGTGCCGGACGCGATGATCGCGGTTGCCAACAACCAGCTCGAGTCCGGCCAGAAGGCGGCCGCGCGCAAGACGCTGGAGCAGGTGGTGGCCAAGTATCCTGGCACCGAAGGCGCGCAGGCGGCCAGCAACCGGCTGAAGACGTTGAAGTAACTCCGGAAGCGGCCGGCACGCCCGGTCCTGTCTGCAAGGCCCGCTTCGGCGGGCCTTTTTCTTGGGTCGCGCTAAAATACGCGATTCGCCTGAATCTTTTGCGCGCCCAGACGGCGCGCTCCCGATCATGACCCAACGCGCCATCGTCCTGCTGTCCGGCGGACTCGACTCCGCCACCGTACTCGCCATGGCCCGCGCCCAGGGCTTCGAGACCTATGCGCTGTCGATGCGCTATGGCCAGCGCCACTCCTCTGAACTGGAAGCCGCCAAGCGCGTGGCGGCCGCGCTGGGCGCCACCCGCCACGAGATCATCGACCTGGACCTGCGCCGCTTCGGCGGCTCGGCGCTGACCGACGACACGCTCGCGGTGCCGACCGACGGCGCTTCCGGTGGCATCCCGGTCACCTACGTGCCGGCGCGCAACACCATCATGCTGTCGCTGGCGCTCGGCTGGGCCGAGGCCGTCGGCGGGCGCGACCTGTTCTTCGGCGCCAATGCGGTCGACTACTCCGGTTACCCGGACTGCCGCCCGGAATACGTCGCGGCCTATGAAACGCTGGCCAACCTCGCCACCAAGGCCGGGGTCGAGGGCGACCGCTTCCGCGTGCATGCGCCCATCATCGACATGACCAAGGGCGAGATCATCCGCGCCGGCATCGCGCTGGGGGTGGACTACAGCCTGACGGTGTCGTGCTACCAGGCCGACGACGACGGCCGCGCCTGCGGCGTGTGCGATTCGTGCCGCATCCGCCGGGCCGGCTTTGAAGCCGCCGGTGTGCCCGATCCGACCCGCTACCAGGCCGCTGCCTGATCTCAAGCCGCCGTTCACGCCCCCGACATGCCTGAAATCGACCTCGCCGCGCTCTCGCGCACCGTGCTGCTGAGCACGTTCGTCCTGACCTTCCTGTTTGGCGCCGTGCTGCAGCGCACGCACTTCTGCACCATGGGCGCGGTCTCTGACATCGTCAACATGGGTGACTGGAGCCGCATGCGCATGTGGGTGCTGGCGATCGGCGTGGCCATGATCGGCACCGGCGTGCTGGCCTGGACCGGCGCGATCGACCCCACCAAGACCATCTACACCGCCAGCAAGCTGGGCTGGCTGTCGGCGCTGGCCGGCGGGCTGATGTTCGGCTTCGGCATGGTGCTGGCGTCGGGCTGCGGCAGCAAGACGCTGGTGCGCATCGGCGCCGGCAACCTGAAGTCGCTGGTGGTCTTTGTCTTCCTGGGCCTGTCGGCCTACATGACGCTGCGCGGGCTGTTCGGCGTGGTGCGCGTGAATACCGTCGACGCGGTGGCGCTGACGCTGCCCACCACGCAAGACCTGCCGTCCGTGCTGGCGCAGGGCACGGGGCTCGCGCGCGGCGCGCTGCAGCTGGGCCTGGGCCTGGCGCTGGGCGGCGTGCTGGTGCTGTGGGCGCTGGCCGGCCGCGGCTTCCGCTCGTTCGACAACCTGCTTGGCGGCATCGGCGTCGGGCTGATCATCGTGGCGATGTGGTATGTGTCGGGCCACCTCGGCTACGTGGCCGAAGACCCCAACACGCTTGAAGAACTGTTCGTCTCGACCAACAGCGGCCGCATGGAAAGCCTGAGCTTCGTCGCACCCTATGCCTACACGCTCGACTGGCTGATGATGTTCAGCGACAAGAGCAAGGTGGCGACGGTCGGCATCGTCAGCGTGTTCGGCGTGATCGCCGGCGCGGCGGCCTATGCCCTGGCCACGCGCACGTTCCGCTGGGAAGGCTTCGGCAATGCCGAGGACGTCGCCAACCATATGGTCGGTGGCATCCTGATGGGTGCGGGCGGCGTGACCGCGCTGGGCTGCACGGTCGGGCAGGGGCTGTCGGGCGTGTCGACCCTGGCGCTTGGCTCGTTTATCGCGCTGGCGGGTATCCTGGCCGGCGCGGTGCTGGCATTCCGCTACCAGATATGGCGTCTGGAGCGCATGGCCTGAGGCGCATGCTTGACACATCGAGAACTGCATCCCTATAATCGCGGTTCTGTTTTTTCGGGTCGTTAGCTCAGTCGGTAGAGCAGCGGACTTTTAATCCGTTGGTCGCGTGTTCGAGTCACGCACGACCCACCAGTATTACGAAGGGCCTGTGGCGCAAGTCACAGGCCCTTTTTGCGTCTGGCATGCCCCGACAGTGGGGGGTGCTTTAACTAGTTCGAGGTAGAGACTTGGATCTGCCTGCGCAGCACAATGGGTCAGCCGCGGCGTGTTGACCGCGGTCCATCAGGACGGCCGCGAGACACGGCCCACCAACAAGACCCTATGCGGCAAGCAGGCGTTTCCTTGCCGGCCAGCGGGCACGTGCTGCGCATCATCTGGCCGTTCGTACCGGTGGTCGTTGCGCTGGCGTTGTTCAGCATCGCCAGCCTGGACCTGTTGTCGGCTGCACGCGCCTTTGTCGCGGGCGAGAGCCAGTGGTCCAAGGGCCAGAAGAACGCCGTGCTGCACCTGCTGCGCTACGGCGAGGATCGCGATCCGGCGGATTTCGAGGCATATCTGGAGTCGATCGCGATCCCGCTGGGCGACCACCACGCGCGCCTGGAGCTCGACCGCGACGAGCCTGACCTGGGGCGCATCCATGAAGGGCTCCTTGCCGGCGGCAACCATCCCGAAGACATTCCGCGGATGGTGCGGCTCTACCGGAATTTCCGCCATATCCAGGAGGTCGATGCCGCGATCCGCGTGTGGGCCGCGGGCGACATCGAGATCGCTGCCCTACACGAACAGGCACTGACCCTGCGCCGGCTGATCCGCCAGCCCGGCTGCAGGGACGATTGCGTGGCGCCGGTGCTGCGCAACATAGCGCAGATCGACGCCAGGCTGACGCCGCTGGAGCAGGCCTTTTCGGGCCATCTGGGCCAGGCCTCGCGCCGCGTGACGCGGCTGCTGACCACCGGCAGCGCGGTGATGGCGGCGGCGCTGCTGATGTCGGCGATCCTGCTGTCGGTGGCGCCGCTGCGGCGCGAGCGCCGGCTGCGCGAGGCGCTGGCGCAGCGCGAAGAGCAGTTGCAGCTGGCGGTGGAGGGCAGCAACGACGGGTTATGGGACTGGCATCTTGGCCGTGGCGAGCTGTACTTCTCGCCGCGCTGCGCGCAGATGCTCGGTTACCACGACGACGAGCTGCCGCATGCGCGCGAAACCGTGCTGGGCCTGCTGCATCCTTCCGACCTGGCCGCCTTCGAGGCCAAGCTGGCCCACCATCTGCGCAGCGGCGAGCCCTACGACGCCGAATTCCGCCTGCGCAACCGCGCCGGCGATTACCTGTGGGTGCGCGCCCGCGGCCGGCTGGTGCGCGGGGCGGGGCGCCGGCGCGCGCGCATGGCGGGGTCGCTCACGAATATTTCCGACCACAAGCGCTACGAGACCCAGCTCTTTGCCGAGAAGGAGCGCGCCCAGGTCACGCTGCAGGCCATCGGCGACGCGGTGGTGACGGCCGATGTGTGGGGGCGCGTGGAATCGCTCAACCCCGCGGCCGAGGCCCTGACCGGCTGGCGCGAAGCCGACGCCCGCGGCCTGCCGCTGAGCAACGTCTGCGTGCTGCGCGACGAGGACAGCCTGGCGCCGCTGCCCGATATTGTCACGCTGGCGCTGCGCCAGCGCTGGCGCAGCCGGTCGGCGCAGCTGGTGCGGCGCGATGTGTCCGGGCTGCCCGGACAGGCGCTGGCGGTCAAGCCATCGGTGGCGCTGATCCGCGACCGTGCCGCGCAGGCCATCGGCGTGGTGGTGGTGCTGCACGATATCAGCCAGGAACGCGCCCATGCGGCGCGCCTGGCGTACGAGGCCAGCCACGATGCGCTGACCGGCCTGGTCAACCGCGCCGAGTTCGAGCGCCGGCTGGGCGCGGCGATCACGCGGTCACGCGAACAGGGCACCACCCATACGCTGATGTACCTGGACCTGGACCAGTTCAAGGTGGTCAACGACACCTGCGGGCATGCCGCCGGCGACGAGCTGATCCGGCAGATGGCGGAGGTCATGCGCAGCCAGCTGTGCCGCAGCGACACGCTGGCGCGGCTGGGCGGCGACGAGTTCGGCGTGCTGCTGGAGCATTGCGGCACCGGCGATGGCGAACGCGTGGCCGAGGCCTTGCGCCACGCCATTGCATGTTTCCGCTTTGCGCATCACCAGCGCACCTTCACGCTGGGCGTCAGCATCGGCCTGGTCACGCTGGACCGACAGACCGTCAACGTCGCCGAGGCGCTGAGCGCGGCCGACGCGGCCTGCTACGTGGCCAAGGAGGGCGGGCGCAACCGCGTGCAGGTCTACCATCCGCTGGACAGCGTGGTGCAGGCGCGCCACGGCGAGATGGAGTGGGTCAGCCGCGTGCATGCGGCGCTGGGGGCCGGCCGCTTCTGCCTGTACTCGCAGGAGATCGTGCCGGCGCACGATGGCGCGTTGCCGCAGACGGGCCGCCATGTGGAACTGCTGCTGCGCATGGTCGATGAACGTGGCCGGCTAGTGCCGCCGATGGCCTTCGTGCCGGCCTGCGAGCGCTACAACCTGATGCCGATGATTGACCGCTGGGTGGTCGAGACTGCGTTTGCCACCCTGGCGGGGCGGCAGGCGGAGATTGCCACCTGCGCGATCAACCTGTCAGGCTCGTCGCTGGCGGACATCCAGTTTCCCGATTTCGTGCGCGAGCAGGCGCAGCGCTTCGGCATCGCGCTGGACGGCATCTGCTTCGAGATCACGGAAACCGCGGCGATCTCCAACCTGGCGCAGGCCGGCGCGTTCATCCTGCAGCTGCAGCAGCTGGGCTGCAAGTTTGCGCTGGATGACTTCGGCGCGGGCATGTCGTCGTTCACCTACCTCAAGCACCTGCCGGCGGCCTACCTGAAGATCGACGGCAGCTTCGTGCGCGACATGCTGGCCGACCCGGTCAACCTGGTGATGGTGGAGGTGATCCAGCGCATCGGCCACGCCATGGGCAAGCAGACCATTGCGGAATTCGTTGAGAGCGAGGCCATGCTCGAACGGCTGCGCGAGCTGGGCGTGGACCTGGTGCAGGGCTATCACATTGCGGCGCCGGTGCCGTTTGCCCCGGCGGATGCCGAGGCCGGCGACCGGCCGGCGCTGGCGCTGGCGGGCTGAGCGGCCAGGCCCGGCCGCGGGTCAGGGAACGAGCGGATCGCGGAAGCCGGTATCGGCGCCGGGCGGGGTACCGGCCGGCGCGGGTGTTGGCGCGGTTGCGGGCGGCACGGCCTGGTGCCTGGCCTCGCGCCAGGTGTTGTACACCCAGTAGGCGGCGCCGGCTGCCAGGCCGACCTTGGACAGCTTCCAGGTCCAGCGCAGCACCGGCGTGCGCTTGACCAGCGGCAGCGCCAGCGTCAATACGGTGCTCAGCAGCGGGTAGTCCTTGGTCATGCCGACCACTTTCATCCACGACCCCGGACGGGCGATGCGCGGCAGCCAGTGGCCGATAGTGCCAAGGCGGTGCGCGCCACCCCGCACCTCGTGCAGGGCCTGCAGGCAGTCGTAGCGTTCCAGCGCGGCGCGGGTCAGCAGCAATTCCTTGCGCACCGCCAGTGGCAGGCGTACCTCTTGCGTGAACCGGGCCCGCCGCGGGTGATCGCGGCGGTTGTGTCCGGCTGCGCTGTCGTCGGGTTCCAGGGGGCTCATCGGCGCAGGATCTCCCGGTCTTTGTCGATTTCGGCGAGCGTGGCCTCCAGCATCGGCGGGGCGTTGCGCACCAGGTTGCGTGCGTACGCCAGGCAAATCGCGCACAGCACCAGGTAAAGTACCGTCAGTGCGCCCAGCGCCTGCCAGCGGTAGGTGTCCCAGAACAGGATGGCGATCAGCCCGGTCAGGGTGACCAGCCCGATGCCAAAGAACACCAGGCCGAAGCAGGCCAGCAGCGCGACCTTCATCAGGCGCGTGCGTTCCTCGGCAAGCTCCACGCTGGCGAGTTCGAGGCGGGTCTGGATCATTGCCACCAGCGAGCCGGCCAGGTTGCGCACGGATTCGAGGAACTTGGGGGAAGGGGGGGATTCGCTCATGCGGCTCCGGCGTGAAAGAGCGGCGCGACGGCGTGGCCGTACGCGCCTTTCCAGCAGGCGGGGCCGGGTGTGGCGTCATGGTGTGTCGCCAACATGCTTGCGCCCCGGCCACTGGCAACCCGATGACCGGGTTGCCGCTCAGGCGCGGCATCAGCATGCCGCGCCGGGTTGGAATCGCTTACTTGCGGTTCAGCAGCAGACCGATCAGCAGGCCTACGCCGGCGGCCACGCCCACGGCGCGCCACGGGTGGTCATGCACGTAGTCGTCGGTGGCGCGTGCAGCGGCCTTGCTCTTGGTCACGACGGCGTCTTGCAGGTCCTGGGCCTTTTCCTTGGCTTGCTTGAGCAGGCCCATGCCACGCTCGCGCAGTTCGGCGGCCTTTTCCCCGGTGGTCGAGGCGGCTTGCTTCAGCAGTTCCTCGGCGTCGGACAGAACGGTCTTGACATCGCTCATCAGTTTCTCCTGTTTGCGGGCGGTTGGTTCGGTTTGTGCGGATTCTGACATTTTCTACGCTCCGAGGCTAACGGCATTTGTCGGTCTGATACTTAGCATATGTGGCGGGCGGCCGTGGTTTCAAGGCTACACGCCAGCAAGCGCGACGCCAGTGCCTAGTATCGCAAGCATGCCGGAAAGCACGCGTGATGACTGTCAGAAAATGTTTATATGACTTCGAGTGATTTTGTAGTGACTTTATATTCGTTTGGGTTGGATATCAATCCGGATACTCTGGTTCCACCCCGAAATCAGGAGAACAGAACATGGCATTGCGTCTTGGCGATATCGCCCCGGACTTCGAGCAGGATTCGAGCGAAGGCCGCATCCGCTTCCATGCGTGGCTTGGCGACAGCTGGGGCGTGCTGTTCTCGCACCCGGCCGACTACACCCCGGTGTGCACCACGGAACTGGGCCTGACCGCGAAGCTGAAGGATGAGTTCGCGCGCCGCGGCGTCAAGGCGATCGCGCTGTCGGTGGACGGCGTGGAGTCGCACCATGGCTGGATCCGCGACATCAACGAGACCCAGTCGACCACGGTCAACTTCCCGATCCTGGCCGATGGCGACCGCAAGGTGTCGCAACTCTACGACATGATCCACCCGAACGCGAACGAGACCCTGACGGTGCGCTCGCTGTTCGTCATCGACCCGAAGAAGAAGGTGCGCCTGATCATCACGTATCCGGCCAGTACCGGGCGCAATTTCAACGAGATCCTGCGCGTGATCGACTCGCTGCAGCTGACCGACAACCACAGCGTGGCCACGCCGGGCAACTGGCAGGACGGTGATGACGTGGTGATCGTGCCCTCGCTGAAGGACGAGGCGGTGATCCGCGAGAAATTCCCCAAGGGCTACCAGGCGGTACGGCCGTACCTGCGGCTGACGCCCCAACCCAACAAATGAACGCGGCCCCGCGTGAAGGCGGGGCCGGCGTGCAGGACAGGTGTTTTATCGACGGGGGCAGCCTCGTCGTCTCCTTGGTAGTGTGCTTGGCCCGGCTTTGCAGCCGGGCCTTTTTATTGCGGAGAGCCTGTGCGCAAGTCGCGGATGGCGATCAGAAGAAGGCCTGCAGGCCGGTCTGGGCGCGGCCCAGGATCAGCGCGTGGATGTCGTGGGTGCCTTCATAGGTGTTGACCACCTCCAGGTTCACCACGTGGCGGATCACGCCGAACTCATCCGAGATGCCGTTGCCGCCCAGCATGTCGCGCGCCACGCGGGCGATGTCCAGCGACTTGCCGCACGAGTTGCGCTTCATGATCGAGGTGATTTCCACCGCGGCGGTGCCTTCGTCCTTCATGCGGCCCAGGCGCAGGCAGCCTTGCAGGCCCAGCGTGATCTCGGTCTGCATGTCGGCCAGCTTCTTCTGCACCAGTTGCGTGGCGGCCAGCGGGCGGCCGAACTGCTTGCGGTCCAGCGTGTACTGGCGGGCGGTGTGCCAGCAGAACTCGGCGGCGCCCAGCGCGCCCCAGGCGATGCCGTAGCGGGCCGAGTTCAGGCAGGTGAACGGGCCCTTCAGGCCGCTCACGCCCGGCATGATGTTCTCTTCCGGCACGAACACCTGATCCAGCACGATTTCGCCGGTGATCGAGGTGCGCAGGCCGACCTTGCCGTGGATGGCCGGCGCCGACAGGCCCTTCCAGCCCTTTTCCAGGATAAAGCCGCGAATCTCGTCCTTGCCGTTATCGCCCTGCAGCTTGGCCCAGACCACGAACACGTCGGCGATCGGCGAGTTGGTGATCCACATCTTGGCGCCGGTCAGCTCATAGCCGCCGTCGACCTTCTTGGCGCGGGTGACCATCGAGCCCGGGTCGGAGCCGTGGTTCGGCTCGGTCAGGCCGAAGCAGCCGATCCATTCGCCGGTGGCCAGCTTGGGCAGGTACTTCTGCTTCTGCGCTTCGGTGCCGAATTCATGGATCGGAACCATCACCAGCGACGACTGCACGCTCATCATCGAGCGGTAGCCGGAATCGACGCGCTCGACTTCACGCGCGATCAGGCCGTAGCTGACGTAGTTCAGGCCGGGGCCGCCGTATTGCTCGGGGATGGTGGGGCCGAGCAGGCCCAGTTCGCCCATCTCGCGGAAGATCTCGATGTCGGTCTTCTCGTTGCGGAAGGACTGAAGCACGCGCGGCATCAGCTTGTCCTGGCTGTACGCCGCGGCGGCGTCGCGCACCATGCGTTCTTCGGCGGTCAGTTGCTGGTCCAGCAGCAGGGGGTCGGCCCAGTGGAATTCGGCGTTGGCAGCCATGCAGGTCTCCTTCGGTAGCGCGGGGGAAGCATCGGGGGCGGGCGAATGGTCGCTTGCCGCACCGGCGCTTCCGGGAATCATGACGGGTTCGGTGATCTTCGCGGAGGGTTTTTGTGGTTCCGCATTGCGGAACTGTGTTCCGTTGAATTAGTATATCGCAATGGGTTTGCCGTGCAACAGGCAAAACCCCCGACACCCATGCCTTTGTGCGATGAGCGGACAACCGCCGACCTGAGAGGAGCCGCCCTTGACCAGTCCGTCACTTTCTCCCGATGCCACGCCGCCCGCGCCGGTGCGCGACAGCGATCCCAACTTCGTCACCGCCCTGGCGCGCGGGCTGGAACTGATGCGGTGCTTCCGCACCGGTGAGGCAATGCTCGGCAACCAGGACTTCGTGCGCCGCACCGGCTTCCCCAAGGCCACGGTGAGCCGGCTGGCCGGCACGCTGGTGCAGTTGGGTTACCTGCGCTATGACGAGAGCCTGGGCAAGTACGCGCTGGATGCCGGCGTGCTGGCGCTGGGCTATGCCTACCTGTCAGCGTCAGACGTGGTGTCGCTGGCGCGGCCGCATATGCTGGCGTTCGCCCAGTCATACGGGGTCTCGGTCTCGCTGGGCAAGCGCGAGCGCATGGAAGTGATCTACCTGGAATCGATCCGCAACGATGCGGGCGTGATGCTGGGGCTGGGCGTGGGCTCGCGGCTGTCGCTGGTGTCGAGTTCGATGGGGCGCGCGTACCTGGCCGCGCTGCCGGCGGCGCGGCGCGAGCGGGTCATGGCTGAGTTCAGCCAGGCGTTCCCGGAGCAGTGGAAGCAGCAGGAGACGGCCACGCGCGCGGCCTTGGCCGAGGCGCAGCAGCGCGGCTATGCGGCGTCGTTCCGCGACTGGCATCCGGCCATCCATGCCTGTGCGGTGGCGTTCCGGCCGGTGGGGGAGAAGGAGTTGCACATGCTGAGCTGCAGTGCTTCCTATGGGGCGGTGGATGAGGCGGTGTTCCACCAGACGCTGGCGCCGGCGTTGCGGGCGCTGGCGGCAAGGCTGTCGGACCCGGCGGGCTGACGGCCAGGTCCGACGTGCGCAGGTGTTACAGGTCCGTGCGCAACTTCCACAATTCCGGAAACAACACTACATCCAGCATCTTGCGCAGATAGCTGACGCCTTCCGTGCCGCCGGTACCACGCTTGAAGCCAATCACCCGCTCAACCGTGGTCACATGCCGGAAGCGCCATTGCCGGAACGCATCTTCCAGGTCGACAAACTTCTCGCCCAGTTCATACAGTTCCCAGTGCGCACCGGGATTGCGATAGACCTCCAGCCAGGCGGCCTCGACCGACGCGTTATACGCGGTGGGCTGCGTCCAGTCCCGTTCGACGCAGTCCGCATCGATCGCAAAACCACGCCTGGCCATCAACCGGATCGCCTCGTCATACAGCGACGGCGTCTTCAGCGCGGTTTCCACCAGCGCCAAATGCTCCGGCCGGTGCGCGTGCGGCTTCAGCATGGCAGCGTTCTTGTTGCCGAGGATGAACTCGATCTCGCGGTACTGATACGACTGGAAGCCTGACGACATGCCCAGGTAGGGCCGCATCGCCGAGTATTCCGGCGGCGTCATCGTCGCCAGCACGTTCCACGCCTGCACCAGCTGGTCCATGATGCGCGACACCCGCGTCAGCATCTTGAACGCCGGCGGCAGGCTGTCGGTCTTGACCGATTCGCGCGCGGCGCGCAGCTCGTGCAGCATCAGCTTCATCCACAGCTCGGTGGTCTGGTGCTGCACGATAAACAACATCTCGTTGTGGTCCGGCGACAGCGGGTGCTGCGCGTTCAGGATCTGGTCCAGGCCGAGATAGTCGCCATAGCTCATGTCCTTGGCGAAATCCATCTGCGCGCCGTGCCAGTTGTCACCTTGCGGCGCAGCCTGGCCTGCGGTGCCGGCCGCGCCGGAAAAAGGGCATCCCTTGAATTCACTCATGATGCGCTCCCGATCAGGTCACCTGGCCGCGCGTCTGGAACCGCGCGTCGCGATAGGCGCCGCTGTCCAGCACATCGCGCAGGATTTCCACAGCATCCCACACCTCGGTGAAGCTGGTGTACAGCGGCGTGAAGCCAAAGCGGGCGATGCGCGGCTCGCGGTAGTCGCCGATCACGCCGCGCTCGATCAGGGCCTGCACCAGCGCATAGCCGTCCGGGTGCTCCAGGCTGACCTGGCTGCCGCGGCGCGCGTGCTCGCGCGGCGTGACCAGCGTCAGTGGGTGGTGGCCGCAACGGGCTTCCACCAGTTCAATGAACAAGTCGGTCAGCAGCAGTGACTTGGCGCGCAGCACCTGCATAGTGGTCTGGGCGAAGATGTCCAGGCCGCATTCCACCATCGCCAGCGAAGTCACCGGCTGCGTGCCGCACAGGAAGCGGCGCACGCCGTCGACCGGGCGGTACTGCGGCTCCATCGCGAACGGCGCGGCGTGGCCCCACCAGCCCGACAGCGGCTGCCAGAAGGCATCGCGCAGCGCCGGCGCGACCCAGACGAAGGCGGGCGAGCCCGGGCCGCCGTTCAGGTATTTGTAGGTGCAGCCGATGGCGTAGTCGGCCCCGGCCGCCTTCAGGTTGACCGGCACGGCGCCGGCGGAGTGGCACAGGTCCCACACCGTGAGCGCGCCGCGGGCATGGGCCAGCTCGGTCAGCGCGGCCATGTCCAGCATCTCGCCGGTCTTGTAGTTGACGTGGGTGAGCATCAGCACGGCGGTATCGGCGCCCACGGCGGCGTCGATCTCGGCCGGCGAATTGACCAGGCGCAGCGAATAGCCCTGCTGCAGCAGGTCGGCCAGGCCCTGCGCGATGTACAGGTCGGTGGGGAAGTTGCTGGCCTCCGACACGATCACCTTGCGCGCCGGGTCGCGCGTCTGCTGCACGCGCAGCGCCGCGGCCAGCACCTTGAACAGGTTGATCGAGGTGGTGTCGGTCACCACCACTTCATCCTGGCCCGCGCCGACCAGCGGGGCCAGCTTGTTACCCAGCCGCTGCGGCAGCTCGAACCAGCCGGCGGTGTTCCAGCTGCGGATCAGGCCCTCGCCCCATTCTTCGGCCACCACCTGGGCGGCGCGCGCGGCGGCGGCGCGCGGGCGGGCGCCCAGTGAGTTGCCGTCGAGGTAAATCACGCCCTCGGGCAGCGCGAACTGGTCGCGCAGCGGGCGCAGCGGGTCTCGCTCATCGAGCCGAATACAGTGCTCGCGGTCAAATGTCGTCATGTCGTGGGATTGGCCAGGGGTTGTTCGGGAGTGGTTCAGTCGAGGCTGCGCAGCACCGCGCGCACCGGGCTGGCATCGAGCCCGGCAAAGCGCAGCGGCAGCGCGATCAGTTCATAGTCGCCGGCATCGACCTCGTCCAGCACGATGCCTTCCAGGATGGCCAGCCCGTGACGGCGCACGGCGTTGTGCGCGTCCATGGTCTTGGATTCCTGCGGGTCCAGCGACGGTGTGTCGATGCCCACCAGTTGCACGCCGTGCGCGGCCAGCAGCGCGATGGTCTCGGCCGCGACCGCGCAGAAGTGCGGGTCCCACTGCGCCAGCGGCGCCCGCCGGTAGGTACGCAGCAGCACGCGCGGCGGCAGGCCGGCCAGCGCGTGTTCGATATGGCGCGGCTCCACCACTGGCGAGGCGCCGATGCAATGGATCACGCGGCAGGTGCCGAGGTAGGGCGTGAGCGGCACGGCGCCGATCGGCGCGCCGTCGGCGGCGTAGTGCAGCGGTGCGTCGGCGTGCGCGCCGGTGTGCGGCGACAGCGTGATGCGGCCGACATTCACCGGGCAGTGCTCGTCCATCTGCCAGGCCGGCTGCTGCTGGAACGGCGTGTCGCCGGGCCAGACCGGGGTGGCGGGGGAGAGCGGCGGGCTGATGTCCCACAGCCGGCGTGGGTCTTGATTGGGGGCGGTCATAAGGGTGCGCGGCGCCTTTGCAAGGCGCCGTCGTTGTCTGCCTCGATGTCGGAAATCATAGTCAAAATTGGCGGCAAGAGGCTTGCTAAATGGACTGTCGATACGGTCTTCTTTCGCATAAAATGCGAAGAATTGATGATTTGTCGAAGGAAATTCGAATGAACCTCGATCCCACCGATCTGCGCATCCTGACCTGCCTGCAGGAGAACGGCCGCATCAGCAACCAGGACCTGGCTGACCGCGTGGCGCTGTCGCCTTCGGCATGCCTGCGGCGGGTGCGCCTGCTGGAAGAGTCAGGGGTGATCGGCGGCTACCGCGCCTGGTTCGACGCCGAGCAGCTCGGGCTTGAGCTTGAGGCGATCGTGCAAGTGTCGATGCGCCATGACGTGGAAGGCTGGCACGACACCTTTATCGCCGCGGTGCAGTCGTGGCCGGAAGTGCTGTCGGCGTACATCATCACCGGCGACAGCAATTACATCCTGCGGGTGCAGGCGCGCAACCTGAAGCACTACTCGGACTTCATCGTGAACCGGCTGTACCGCACCAAGGGCGTGATGGATATCCGCTCGAATATCGTGCTGCAGCGGATCAAGGTGGACAGTTCGCCGCTGGCGATCCTGAAGGCGGGCGCGGAGGGGGCCTAGCCTAGCCTAACGTTGCGTATGCAGCGCAATCAGCTGCCGCAGGGTTTCCTTGAGCAGCGCGCCCTGGCGCGGGCCAAAGTCGTCCAGCACTGCGCGCTCGTGCTGGGCGGCGCGCGCCAACAGCGGCTGGGCCTGCGCGAGGCCGCGCGGGGTGATCGAGATCAGCGCCTGGCGGCGGTCGGTCTGGCCGGCGCGGCGCGTCACCAGCCCGTCGGCGGCCATGCGGTCGACCAGCTTGGTCAGCGTCGGCTGCTTGGTCAGCGTGATTTCGGCGAGCGTGCCGATGGTGCAGTCGGGGCGGTCGGCCAGCGTGGCCAGCACGCGCCATTCCTGCACGGACAGGCCGCTGGCTTCCACTTCGCGGTGGAATTCGCCCGAGATCAGGTGGCTGGCGCGGGCCAGCAGGTAGGCCAGGTAGCCATCGACAAAGGGCAGGGGGGATTGCGCGGGCAGGTCCGCCATGATGGCTCGGTGCCGTTCAGAGGTCGAGGGGGGCGGTGGTGGTGAACTGGCCGCCCTGGAATACCAGCGGGCCGTCGCTGCCATCGAGCACGCCGCAGCGCTCGACTTCACCCACGAAGATGATGTGGTCGCCCTCGTCGTAGCGGCTGCGGTTGTGGCATTCGAACCAGGCCAGCGCATTGGACAGGATCGGCAGGCCGGTGGCCGAGAGCCGGTAGTCGACGCCGGCGAATCGGTCGCCTTTGAGGGTGGCAAAGCGCTGGCACAGCTCCAGCTGCGAGGCCGACAGCACGTTGATGATGTAGTGCGTGCCGTCGCGGAACATCGGCAGGCTGTTGGCGCGCGTGGCCATGCTCCACAGCACCAGCGGCGGATCCAGCGACACCGAGTTGAACGAACTAGCGGTGATGCCGATGAACGGCGGCGCGCCGGCGGCGACAGACTCGGCGCTGGCGCGCGTAGTGATCACCGTCACCCCGGTCGCGAACTGCGACAGGGTGCGGCGGAAGTGCTGCGCATCGAAATCTGGTGCGGCGGCGCTGGCGATCTGTGGCTGGGCCTCAGGCATGCCCATGGGGGCTCCGCTG
The DNA here is from genome assembly GCF_058782875.1 of Cupriavidus sp. FW305-F7. Taxonomy (NCBI): domain Bacteria; kingdom Pseudomonadati; phylum Pseudomonadota; class Betaproteobacteria; order Burkholderiales; family Burkholderiaceae; genus Cupriavidus; species Cupriavidus sp. FW305-F7. The sequence continues at coordinate 47,338 of NZ_JBYSYC010000046.1, forward strand.
GAGTTCATGAAATTTCATATATATTATTTGCGCCAGGGGCAGCAAGTTCAAGCCCGGCCGTGCGCTTATTTGCGGCCGCGGCGCTGGGCTGGCGCACACAACAAGGCGGGCACTGCCGCCGATACAACAAGCAGGAGACTAACGTCATGCTCATCGAGCAGATCGAACACCGCTGGCTGGCGGCGTTCCGGCGCACGCTGGAACTCTGTGCCCTGCAGGGTGCGGAAGTCGTTGGAATTGTAACGGAGTCGCAATCCCGCCCTGTCAACGTGGCCTTGGCCGAACTGGCCGTGCAGTCGCTGGGCGCCACCCCGGTGCGCATCCAGGTGCCGACACCGGCACTTAGTGCGCCCGCGCCGGTGCGCTCGACCGGCGCCAGCGATGCCTTGCAGAGCCTCGCGCCGGTGGTGGCGGCCTTGTCGCGCTGCCACCTGGTGCTGGACTGCACGGTGGAAGGCCTGCTGCACGCGCAGGAACTGCCGCTGATCCTGCGCGGCGCCGACGGCATCGTGCCGCGTATGCTGATGGTCAGCAACGAACACCCCGAGATCCTGGAGCGCTGCCAGCCCGACCCGGCGCTGGAAGGCACCGTGCGCGCCGCCATGAAGCGCCTGCGCGGCGCGCGCGAGATGCGCGTGCATTCGCCGGCCGGCACCGAGTTGCGCATCGGCCTGGCCGACGCCCGCGTGGGCGGGGTCTGGGGCTTCTGCAGCAAGCCCGGCCAGGTCTCGCATTGGCCCGGCGGGCTTTGCCTGGCGTTCCCGGCCAGCCGCCAGGTCAACGGCACGCTGGTGCTGGCGCCGGGCGACGTCAACCTGACCTTCAAGACCTACCTGCGCGATACCGTGGTCTGCCATATCGAGGACGATTACATCGCCGGCGTCGAGGGGCAGGGCGTGGATGCCGACATGATGCGCGGCTACTACCAGGCCTGGACCGACCGCGAGGGCACGCGCGATGCGTACGCGGTCTCGCACGTGGGCTGGGGCCTGAACCGGCTGGCGCGCTGGGACGCGATGACCTTCTACGACAAGCGCGACTGCAACGGCACCGAGCTGCGCGCGTTTGCCGGCAACTTCCTGTTCTCGACCGGCGCCAACGAGGTGGCCGGGCGGCATACGCTGGGCCATTTCGACCTGCCGCTGCGCAACTGCACGGTATCGCTGGATGGCCGCAATGAGGTGGAAGCAGGCACGCTGGTGGAGGTGGCGGCATGAGCGCGAGCGCGACGATGCAACGCCACGCCAACGGCATCGCCACGCTGGCCTGGGGCGATGGCCCGGTGGCGGTGGTGATGCTGCACGGCATCGGCGGCGGCAAGGCCGCCTGGCCCGCGCAGGGCGAGGCGCTGGCGCAGGCCGGCTACCGTGCCGTGGCCTGGGACATGCCCGGCTACGGCGACAGCGCCCTGATCGATCCCTATGACTTCGACGGGCTGGCGCAAGCGCTGGCGCCGCTGCTGCAGGCCGAGCGCGACGCCGGCCGGCGCGTGGTGCTGCTGGGCCACAGCATGGGCGGCATGGTGGCGCAGCAGGCCTGCGCGGCCGCGCCCGCGCTGATCGACGGCATGGTGCTGTCCGGCACCTCGCCCGCCTTTGGCAAGGGTGACGGGCCCTGGCAGCGCGACTTCGTCGCCGCGCGCACCGCGCCGCTGGACGCCGGCAGGACCATGGCCGAGATGGCCGCCGGGCTGGTGCGCACCATGGTCGCGCCCGATGCCGAGCCACAAGCCGTGGCCTTTGCCACGGCGGTGATGGCGGCGGTGCCGGCGCCCACCTACCGCGCGGCACTGGGCGCGCTGGTGCGCTTCAACCAGCGCGACGCGCTGCCGCGCATCGCGGTGCCGGTGCTGGCGCTGGCCGGGCAGCACGACACCAATGCCGCGCCCGAGGTGATGGAGCGCATGGCCCAGCGCATTCCGGGCGCCGAGTACCGCTGCCTGCCGGATGTCGGCCACCTGGCCTGCATGGAGCGCCCCGCGCTGTTCAACGAGGCGGTGCTGGATTTCCTGCACCGGCGCTTCCCCGTGCACTGAACCACGCCGCTTTCCGGCAACGCAACACAAGAACCACCGCCGCGCCGCGACCGCATCCGGTGCGAGCAGGAAAACAGGAGACCGCGACATGCCAACCGGCCAGCTCGACTTCATCCCCGCCATCGGTACGGCGGACTTCACCCCGCAACAAGCGCACCTGCTGGCGCTGGCCAACCGCCTGGGCCGCGAACGCTTCGCGGCGCGCGCAGCCACCTGGGACCGCGAGGCCAGCTTCCCCTTCGCCAACTATGCCGACCTGCGCGAGGCCGGCCTGCTGGCGCTGTGCGTGCCGCGGGCGTTCGGCGGCGAGGGCGCGGACTTTGCCACCTACTGCATGGTGGGCGCCGAGATCGGCCGCTTCTGCGGGGCCACGGCGCTGACGTACAACATGCATATCTGCTCGACCATGTGGACCGGCGTGCTGTCCGACGGCATCGACATGACACCTGACCAGCGCGCCGAGCACGAAGCCCGGCGCGAGCTGCATTTCGCACGCGTGGTGCGCGACGGCGCCGTCTATGCGCAGCCGTTCTCCGAAGGCTCCGCCGCCGCCGCGGGCAAGGCGCCGTTCGGCACCACCGCGCGCAAGGTCGATGGCGGCTGGGTACTGAACGGGCGCAAGATCTTCGCCTCGCTGTCGGGCGCGGCCGACTACTACGGCATCCTGTGCACCGAGGACCGCGGCGACCAGCATCCCGACATGCGCGACACGCTCTACATTGCCGTGCCCGGCAAGGCGGAAGGGCTGACCGTGACCGGCGAGTGGGACCCGATGGGCATGCGCGGCACGGTGTCGCGCACGCTGCTGCTCAAGGACGTGTTCGTGCCCGACCACGAGCAGCTGATGCCGCGCGGCGTCTACTACCGCGCGGCGCAGACCTGGCCGGCGATGTTCTTCACGCTGTCGCCGACCTACCTGGGCGTGGCCCAGGCCGCCTACGACTTTACCGTGCAGTACCTGCGCGGCGAGGTGCCGGGCCAGCCGCCGGTCAAGCGCCGCATGTACCCGACCAAGCAGATCGCGGTGGCGCAGATGCGCATCCAGCTGGAAACCATGCGATCGCTCTTCTGGCGCGTGATCCATGAGGCGAAGCCCAATCCGACCAAGGACGAGCGCCTGCGCCTGTACGCCGCGCACTACACCGTGATGGAAGGCGCCAACGACATCGCCCGGCTGGCGATCCGCACCTGCGGCGGGCAGTCGATGCTCAAGGACCTGCCGCTGGAGCGGCTCTACCGCGACTCGCGCTGCGGCGCGCTGATGCTGCCCTGGACCGCCGAGCTGATCCTGGACCGCATGGGGCGCGAGACCCTGTACGAATCCGGCGAGCGCGACGAATGAGCGCCGCCCGTCGCGCCATGCGTGCGGGCGCCGCCGGGCTGGGCGCGCTGCCGGCCATGCTGCATGGCCATGCCGCCGCGGCGCCGGGGCGGCCGGCGTTGCACTACCTGGGCCGCACCTTCACCTACGGCAAGCTGTGGCGGCGCGTCGAGCGTGCCAGCGCCCACCTGGCAGCGACGTGGGGCATCCGCGCGGGCGAGCGCGTCGGCACGCTGTGCCTGAACCACGAACTGCAGCTGGTGCTGCTGTTCGCCTGCGCGCGTGTCGGGGCGATGTTCGTGCCGCTGAACTACCGGCTGGCGCCGGCGGAGCTGCGTACCATCGCCGCCCACGCGCAGCTGGCCGCGCTGTTCCATGACGAGCGCCATGCAGGGCTGGCGCAGGAGGCTGGCGGCGGCTGCCAGGTCGCGCATCTCGACCGGCTGGTCGACCATCCCGCGCCGTTCGGCGTGCCCCACCCGCCGGTGCCGGACGAGGCGCCGCTGCTGCTCGCCTACACCTCCGGCACCACCGGCAAGCCCAAGGGCGCGGTGCATACGCAGGCCGGGCTGCTGGCCAATGCGCGCGCCAGCTGGTGGGCGCATGGCATGACCGCGGACGATCACGTGCTGTCGGTGCTGCCGATGTTCCACGTCGGCGGGCTGTGCATCCAGACGCTGCCGGCGCTGCTGGCCGGGGCGCAAGTCACGCTGCACGACCGCTTTGCGCCGGATGCCTGGCTTGGCGCGGTCGCGCAGGCGCGGCCGAGCCTGTCGCTGATGGTGCCGGCCACGTTGCGCGCGGTGCTGGAGCATCCCGGCTGGCCCGGGGCCGACCTGTCGGCGCTGCGCGGCGTGATGGCAGGTTCGTCGACCATCCCGCTGTCGTATATCGCGGCCTTCCATGCGCGTGGCGTGCCGCTGGGGCAGGTCTATGGCGCGACCGAGACCGGTCCGGTGTCGGTGGTGCTGAAGCTGCAGGATGCGCTGGCCCGGCCTGGCTATGCCGGCTGGCCGCAGCCGGAGGCGCAAGTCCGGCTGGCCGGCCCGGACGGTGCCGAGGTGGCGCAGGGCGCAGTCGGTGAACTCTGGGTGCGCGGCGCCAACGTGATGGCGGGCTACTGGAACCAGCCTGATAACGGCCTGGCCGACGGCTGGTTCCATTCCGGCGACCTCGCGCACCGCGATGCCGGCGGCTGCCTCGAAGTCGTCGGCCGCAGCAAGGACATGATCATCTCGGGCGGCGAGAACATCTATCCCGCCGAGATCGAGAACGTGCTGGTCGGCCTGCCCGGGGTGCAGGAGTGCGCGGTCGTCGGCGTGGCCGACGCGCGCTGGGGCGAGGTGCCGGTGGCGGTGATCGTGCCCGCGCCGGGCGCGCCGCGCGACGCGCTGGGGGCGGAGCCGCTGCGCGAACTGCTGGCTACGCGCATTGCCCGCTTCAAGCTGCCGCGCGAGGTGGTGCTGCTGGACGACCTGCCGCGCAGCGCGCTGGGCAAGGTGCTCAAGCCGCAACTGCGCGCGATGCTGGAGGCGCAGCGCCAGCCTGGCTGAATCTGCTGCAAGGGCGCCAATCTGCGCTTATGCTTGAGGCCGTGACACCACAGACGACAACGCAAGGGGGCGGCGCAAATGGAACATGGACTTGAAACGGCCACGCTGGGCGGCGGGTGCTTCTGGTGCCTGGAAGCGGTTTTCCAGCAGGTCGATGGCGTGGTGGCGGTGGAGTCCGGTTATACCGGCGGGCATGTGGATCACCCGACTTACCAGCAGGTCTGCGAGGGGGATACCGGGCACGTCGAGGTGGTGCGTGTCACCTTCAATCCGTCGGTGATCAATTTTCGGCAGATCCTGGAGATCTTCTTCGCCATCCACGACCCGACCACGCCGGACCGGCAGGGTAACGATGTGGGGCCGCAGTACCGGTCGGCGATCTTTACGAATTCGGAGGCGCAGCGGGCCACGGCGGAATACGTAATGCGGGAGTTGGCCGCGGCCAAGGTTTTTGATGCGCCGATCGTTACGCAGGTCGAGCCGGAGCAGCCGTACTGGCGCGCCGAGGCAAGTCACCAGAACTACTATCAGGACAATCCGAGCCAGGGGTACTGTGCCTTGGTGATCTCGCCGAAACTGGCCAAGTTTCGAAAGCAGTTTGAGGGGAAGTTGAGGAAGTAGGGACTGGACGCCTGGGTCGGCGCCAGAAACCGGCCCTAATTTCCCTGCGCAAACATCGCGCCGACAATCGCTCCCATCTCATGCCGCCGCGCCGCCGGCATCCGCGACGCGGTAGACATGATGCTGATGGCCGCCTCGGCGCCCATTTCCAGGGGCAGTGCAATGCCCACGCCTGCCACCCCCTCCGCGCCGGCAAGCGCATAGCCCAGCTTGCGGGCGCGCTCTACACCGCGCAACAGCCTGAGCAGGCTCAGGCCCCCGGCTGCGTACTCGGCGCGGTGCCGCTCGTAATGCGCACGCACCGCCTCGTTGTCCATCTTCGCCAGCAACGCCATGCTGCCGGTGCCCTGGCCCAGCAGGCGGGAAGTGCCGGTCAGCAAGTGGAAGGTCTTGATCCGGTGGCTGCCTTCCTCGGTATGCAGGCAGTGCCCATGGTCGCCGATGCGCACGGTCAGGAACACCGCGTCGCCCGTGAGCCGGGCCAGCGCCTTCATCTTGCTCACCAGCGCGCTGTTGGGCGGCGGCCGGTTCATCGCGCGCAGGCCCAGCGCCATGGCGGCAGTGCCCAGGTGATAACGCTTGCCCCCCGACTCGCGCTCGACATACCCCGCGGATTCCAGGAAGCGCGCCATCCGGTGCGCGGTGGTACGGTCGATCTCCGCTATCGCGGCGAGCTCGGGCAGGGTCAGTCCCGCCTCGTGATGCTCGGCGAGCAGCCGGAGCAGGGCGAAGGCTCGGGACAGGCTCTGCACGCCGCCGGGCGAGGGGGTCTTGGTGGGCATGGGAAGGTGCGTCGGGGGGCGCTTTGGGGGTGGCGGATGCCGCGCCCCGCGTCCCGGGTTTCTGGCTTGTGCACATTATGCACAACCTGAGCGATTGCGGTTGTCCCGGGCAGCGTGGTGGTTTGCAATCCATGCATCACGGAACCTCACGCAAGCCGCCATGATTCCCATCGACTCACGCATCGACTCATCTTCCGACGCCTTTGCCAGCCGGCGCGCCGGCATGCAGGCCCTGATCGACCGCCTCCATGGCCTCGAACAGCGTGCCGTGGCCGCCTCGGAGCGCGCCCGGCCCACCTTTGCCAGACGCGGGGCGCTGCTGCCGCGCGAGCGCATCGGCCGCCTGCTGGACGCAGGCGCGCCGTTCTTGCCGATGGCCACGCTGGCCGGCTTCGGCATGGACGATCCCGACCCCGAGACCTCCATCCCCGGCGGTTCGCTGGTGGCCGGCATCGGTTTCGTCTGCGGCGTGCGCTGCATGGTGCTGGCCACGGATTCCGGCATCGACGCCGGTGCCATGACCGAGGCCGGCAACATGAAGCTGATGCGCTGCCAGGAGATCGCGCTGGAAAACCGGCTGCCATTCATTCACCTGGTGGAATCGGCCGGCGCCAACCTGCGCAAGTACCGCGTGGACAAGTTCGTCCGCGGCGGCGCGCTGTTTTACAACCTGGCTCGCCTGTCCGCGGCCGGGCTGCCGGTGATCACGGTCGTGCATGGCTCGTCCACGGCGGGCGGCGCCTACATGCCGGGGCTGTCCGACTACGTGGTGATGGTGCGCAATCGCGCGCGCGCCTTCCTGGCGGGGCCGCCGCTGCTGAAGGCCGCCACCGGCGAAATCGCCACGGATGAGGAGCTGGGCGGCGCCGACCTGCATGCCACGGTCAGCGGCCTGGCCGAATACCTGGCCGAGGACGACGAGCACGCTATTGCCACCGCACGCGACATCGTCGCCAGCCTGGACTGGCCGACCGTGGCGACGGAGCCCGCGCAGCTCGCCCGCCCTCCGCGGCTCGATCCGTCGGAGCTGGACGGCGTGATGACGCTCGACATGAAGCGCCCGGTGGACATGCGCGAAGTGATCGCGCGCATTGTCGACGACTCCGCCTGGCTGCCGTTCAAGCCCGACTATGGTCCCGGCACGGTGTGCGGCCACGCCCGCATCGAAGGCAATACGGTCGGCTTCATCACCAACAACGGTCCTATCGACCCGGCCGGCGCCACCAAGGCCGCGCAGTTCATCCAGCTATGCAACCAGTCGGACACGCCGATCGTGTTCCTGCAGAACACCACCGGCTTTATCGTCGGCCGTGCCTCGGAAGAGGCCGGCATGATCAAGCATGGCGCCAAGATGATCCAGGCGCTGTCGAACTCGACGGTGCCGCAGATCACACTGTACTGCGGGGCCTCGTTCGGGGCGGGCAACTTCGGCATGTGCGGACGGGGCTTCCGGCCGCGCTTCTGCTTCTCGTGGCCGAACGCGCGCACCGCCGTGATGGGCGGCGAGCAGGCCGCCATGACGCTTGAGATCGTGGCGCGCCAGCAGGCCGCGCGCAAGGGCGTGCCGGTAGATGAGGCGCAGCTTGCCAGCCAGACCGCCGATATCGTTGCCAACTTCGAGCGCCAGGCCAGCGCCTTCGTCACCAGCGGGCTGCTGCTGGACGACGGCGTCATCGACCCGCGCGACACGCGCGCCGTGCTGGCCTTCGTGCTGGCCACCGCGCGCGAGGCCAGCCTGCGCAAACCGCATGCGATCCAGTTTGGTGTCGGGCGCTTTTGAGCGCCGCCGCCATCTCGACACGTCCCGAACCAACAAGACACCAGGAGACCACCATGCTTTACACGGAAGACCACCGCAACATCATGGACAGCATCCGCCGCTTCGTCTCGGCGGAGATTGATCCCTTCGTCGATGAGTGGGAAGCCGCCGAGATTTTCCCGGCGCATGCACTGTTCAAGAAGATGGGCGACCTCGGCTTCCTCGGCATCACCAAGCCGGTCGAATACGGCGGCATGGGGCTCGACTTCTCCTATGCCGTTGCCGCCGCCGAGGCGCTGGGCTATGCCCACGCACAGGGCGTGGGCATGGGCGTGGGGGTGCAGACCGACATGGCGACGCCGGCGCTGACCGCGTTCGGCTCGGACGAGCTCAAGCGCAACTACCTGGCCCCTGCCATCGCCGGCGACATGGTGTGCTCCATCGGCGTGTCCGAAGCCGGCGCCGGTTCCGACGTGGCCTCGCTCAAGACCCGTGCGGTGCGCGATGGCGACGACTATGTCATCTCCGGCTCCAAGATGTGGATCACCAACGGCACCCAGGCCGACTGGATCTGCCTGCTGTGCAATACCTCTGACGGCCCGGTCCACAAGAACAAGTCGCTGATCGTGGTGCCGCTCAGGGAAGACGGCAAGCGCGTGCGCGGCGTGGAAGTGCAGAAGATCAGGAAGTTCGGCATGTGGTGCTCCGACACCGCGCAGATCTTCTTCGACGAAGTGCGCGTCCCGGTGCGCAACCGCATCGGCGACGAGGGCATGGGCTTCATCTACCAGATGAAGCAGTTCCAGGAAGAGCGGCTGAACGGCGCGGCGCGCCGGCTGGCCTGCAACGCGCTGATCGAGGAAACCGCCGACTATCTGCGCCAGCGCATCGCCTTCGGCAAGCCGCTGCTGGACAACCAGTTCATCCAGTTCAAGCTGGCCGAGCTCAAGACCGAGATGGAGGCGCTGCGCGCGCTGGTCTACATGGCCACGCAGACCTATATCAATGGGGGCGAGGTCATTGAACTGGCCTCAATGGCAAAGCTCAAGGCCGGGCGCCTGTCGCGCGAGGTGGCCGACTGGTGCATGCAGTTCCAGGGCGGCATGGGCTACACGTGGGACAACCATGCGTCGCGCGCCTATCGCGATTTCCGGCTGGGCTCGATCGGCGGCGGGGCGGACGAGGTCATGCTCCAGGTCATTGCCAAGCAGATGGGCCTGATGTCGCGCGGCTGACGCGTTCCTGAACCAACCACCAGCCAGGATCGCCATGCCTGACAGCTCATGCAACGATGCCGTGACCGTGCGCCGCGCCGGCGGCGTACTGTTTGCCACCCTCAACATTCCTGCCACCCGCAACGCATTGGCGCCCGAAGTGGTGGCCGCGCTGGCCGCCGCCGTGGCGCAGGCCGAAGCCGACCCGGAAGTCCGCGCGCTGGTGCTGCGCGGCTCCGGCGGCAGCTTCAGCGCAGGCGGCAACGTGGGCAGCTTCCAGTCCCGGCTTGATGCCGACGCCAGCCAGGAAGACCCGGTCGCCACGCGCAACCGCCAGTTCGGCTACTTCATGGAGCGCCTGAGCGTGCTGCCGGTGCCGGTGATCGCCGCGGTTGAGGGCGCGGCCATGGGCGGCGGCATGGGCCTGGCCTGCGCGGCCGACATCGTGCTGGCTACGAGCGATGCGCGCTTTGCGTTGTCGGAGACCACGCTGGGCATTGTCGCCGCGCAGATCGCTCCCTTTGTGGTGCAAAAGCTGGGCGCTGCCGCCACGCGCCGCCTGGGCCTGACCGGCGAGCGCGTCAGCGGCGATGCAGCGGTAGCCATCGGCCTGGTCGACCAGCTCGCGGCCGACAGCGCGGAGCTGGACGCCCTGATAGCCGAGTGGCTGACGCGCATCGGCCGTTGCGGCCCGAATGCCAACCGCGTGTTCAAGGCACTGGTCGGCCGCTGCGGCCACGAGCCGCCAGGCCCGCTGCTGGACGAGGCCTCGCGCCAGTTTGCGCAATGCATGCGGCGCGAGGGCGCCGAAGGCGTGGCGGCATTCCGCGACAAGCGCGATGCCGCCTGGACCGTTCGCTTCGATGCCGACACGGTGCGCGCCGCGCAGTCGACCGGCTGACCGCGCCAGCCGCATCTTCCACGAGATTCACAGGATTTCCCATGTCTGCTACCCGCCGATCCTTCCATACGCTGCTCGTTGCCAATCGCGGCGAGATCGCGGTGCGCATCATGCGCACCGCCCGCCGCCTCGGGCTGGTTACCGTCGCCGTGTATTCCGAAGCGGACCGCCACAGCCCGCACCTTGCCTGCGCCGACCGCGCCGTGTGCATCGGCGCCGCCGCGCCGCGCGAGTCGTACCTGAACATTGCCGCCATCGTCGAAGCAGTCCGCGCCAGCGGTGCCGATGCCGTGCACCCCGGCTATGGCTTCCTGGCCGAGAACGCCGCCTTTGCCGAGGCGGTCACCGCCGCCGGCCTGGTCTTCGTCGGCCCGCCCGCCGCGGCGATCCGCGCCATGGGCAACAAGGCCGAAGCCAAGCGGCTGATGCTGGCTGCCGACATGCCCTGCGTGCCCGGCTATCAGGGGGCCGCGCCGGATGACGCCACGCTGCTGGCCGAGGCCGGGTCCATCGGCTTCCCCCTGATGGTCAAGGCTGCGGCGGGCGGCGGCGGGCGCGGCATGCGGCTGGTGCGCGACGCGGCGGCGCTGCCCGCGGCGCTGTCGAGCGCACGCTCCGAGGCGGCGGCAGCGTTCGGCTCAGACGAACTGATCCTGGAGCGCGCCGTGATCGCGCCGCGCCACGTGGAGATCCAGGTCTTTGCCGATACCCACGGCAATGTCATCCATCTCGGCGAGCGCGACTGCTCCGTGCAGCGCCGCCACCAGAAGGTCATCGAGGAAGCGCCGTCGCCCGCGGTCGGCCCGGTGCTGCGTGCGCGCATGGGCGAGGCCGCCGTGCGCGCGGCCAAGGCCATCGGCTACGTCGGCGCCGGCACCATAGAGTTCCTGCTCGATGCCGAGGGCAGCTTCTACTTCATGGAGATGAACACCCGGCTGCAGGTCGAACACGCCGTGACCGAGGCCATCACCGGCTTCGACCTGGTCGAATGGCAACTGCGCGTGGCGGCGGGCGAGCCGCTGCCGGTCACGCAGGACCAGGTCCGGCTCAACGGGCATGCCATCGAAGTGCGACTCACCGCCGAGGACGTGCCGGCCGGCTTCCTGCCGCAGGGCGGGCCGCTGCTGCGCTGGCGCCCGCCCGCCGCTGGTCGCGATGTACGTGTGGACCATGCGCTGGAAGAGGGCGGTGCCATCCCCACCCACTATGACTCGATGGTCGCCAAGCTGGTCGCGCATGGCGCCGACCGCGAAGAGGCGCGCCGCAAGCTGCTGCGAGCGGTGCAGGACTGCACGCTGCTGGGCGTGCCCACCAACCAGGGGTTCCTGGCCGCGTGCCTGGCGCACCCGGCGTTCGCCGGCAATGACGTGCATACGGGCTTTGTCGACACCCATATGCAGGCGGCGCTGCAGGCCCCGGTGCCTCCGGTGCATGTGACGGCAAGCGCCGCGCTGGCCGCATCGGGGCTGCTGGGCGGCAACGGCAAGCCGGCCACGCTTGCGCGTGCGGCTTCCAGCGTGGTGCTGAATGCGGCCGGCAAGGCCTGGGAAGCGTTCCTGCGCGTGTCCGCCGACGGCTGGCGCGTGAGCCTGCGCCAGCGCGGTGAAGACCACCCGCCGGTGGAATGCAGGCTGCGCGTGCTGCGTGCCGATGCCGCCAACGGCACGGCCCTGGTCGAATGCGACGGCGTGGCCTATCCGCTGGTGTTCGCCGCCGAAAAGCACGCGCTGCACCTGTTCCAGTCCGGCCGCGCCTGGCAGTTCCCGCTGCACGATCCGCGCCGCCGCCGCGATGCGGGCGACGCCGACGGCGTGCTGCAGGCGCCGCTGACGGCCCGCATCGTCGCGGTCAATGTGGCCGAGGGCGACCACGTGGAAGCGGGCCAGGCGCTGGTGGTGCTGGAGGCCATGAAGATGGAGCACACCATTTTGGCGCCGTTTGCCGGCGTGGTGGCGGAGGTGCCCGCGCGCGCCGGTGGGCAGGCCAGTGCCGGTTCGTTGCTGGTGCGGGTGGAGGCCGATGTGGCCGCAAAGGAAGAAGCATGAGCGAATCCGTGCAAGGCGAAGCGCGCGCCGGCAAGACTGTGCGCATCGGTGGCGCTTCCGGGTTCTGGGGCGATTCCGCCATCGCCACGCCGCAACTGCTGGCGGTGCCCGGCCTGCAATATCTGGTCTATGACTACCTGGCCGAGACCACCATGTCGATCCTGGCACGCGCCCGTGCCAAGGATCCGGCGCAGGGCTACGCCACCGACTTCGTGCACGCGGCGATGGGACCGAACCTCGGTGAAATCCTGCGGCGGGGGATCCGTGTCGTTGCCAATGCGGGCGGCCTCAATCCGCACGGCTGCCGGGACGCACTGCTCAAGGTGGCGGCGCAGCAGGGGCTGTCGCCGCGCATCGCGGTGGTCAGCGGCGACGACGTGCAGCCGCGCTTCGCGCAGTGGTGCGCCGAGGGGCTGGCTGACCTTGCCGGCAATCCGGTGCCAACCACCGAGCCCTGGTCGGCCAACGCCTACACCGGCGCGCAAGGCATTGCCCGCGCGCTGGCGCTGGGCGCGGATATCGTCATTGCCGGGCGCTGCGTCGACAGCGCCGTCGTGGTGGGCGCGCTGGCCCACGAGTTCGGCTGGAACTGGACCGACTGGGACCGCCTGGCCGCCGGCACGCTGGCGGGCCACGTGATCGAGTGCGGCGCCCAGGCCACGGGCGGGCTGTTTACCGACTGGCAGCGCGTGCCGGGCTGGGAGCGCATGGGCTACCCCGTGATCGACTGCGCGCACGACGGCAGCTTCGTGCTGAGCAAGCCCGCGGACACCGGCGGGCTGATCGATCCGGCCGCGGTCGCGGAGCAGGTGCTGTACGAGGTCGGTGATCCCGCCAACTACCTGATGCCGGACGTGACCTGCGACTTCCGCATGGTGCGCACGGAACTGGTCGAGCCCGGGCGCGTACGCGTGCATGGCGCGCGTGGCCGGGCACCCGGCACGCACTACAAGGGCAATGCCACCTGGCAGGACGGCTACCAGATCAGCCTGATGATGGCGATCCGCGGCATCGATGCTCCCGCAAAGGCGCGCCGCACCGCCGAGGCGCTGCTGGCGCGCACCCGCGCCATGCTGGCTGAACGCCAGATGCCGGACTACACCGAGACCGTGATCGAGCTGCTCGGCTGCGAATCGCAGTATGGCCCGCATGCGCGCGCGTTGCCGACACGGGAAGTGGTACTGCGCATCGGCGCGCGCCATCCGCTCGCCAGGGGGCTGAGCCTCCTGCAGCGCGAATGCTCTTCCGCGGGGACGTCCATGGCGGCGGGCACGCGCTCTTCCTTCTCGGGTCGGGTGGACATCCAGCCGGTGGTGAAGGTGTTTTCCTTCCTGGTGCCCAAGTCGGACGTGCCGATGCGCGTGGAGTTCGAGGCTGGCGAGATCCTGCTGCCCAACGCCGCAGAGAGCGCGGCGCAGGAGCCGCCGGTCGCGCTCGACGCGCCGGCATCGCCTGCGCTCCCCCGCGAGCCGCGCGTCGAGCGGCCACTGGTCACGCTTGCCTATGCGCGCAGCGGCGACAAGGGCGATGACGAAAACATCGGCGTGATCGCCCGCAAGCCAGAGTACCTGGCACTGCTGCGCGAGCAGCTCACTCCGCAAGCCGTGCGCGCGTACTTTGCCCACCTGGTGCAGGGCGAGGTCGAGCGCTTCGACGTGCCAGGCCTGCACGCGCTGAACTTCCTGATGCACGGCGCGTTGGGCGGTGGCGGCGTGGCGAGCCTGCGCTCGGACCCGCTGGGCAAGAGCTACGCGCAGATGCTGCTGGACTTTCCGCTTTCCGTACCCCGCAGCTGGGCATAGACCCGGCCAGAGACCTTGCGCGCCGGCACTGGCGCGCGCAACCAGGAGGAGACATGACCCGACCCAAGCCCGACGCGCGCATCCGGCGCCAGCTATGCCTGGGCCTGTTCGCAGGACTGGCCGCAGGCAGCCTCGCCGGCCCCTTGCCCGCCATGGCGCAGGGCGACGCCTATCCCAACCGCCCGATCCGCGTGGTCGTGCCATACACGCCTGGTGGTGTGTCAGACGCCGTGACGCGGCTGGTGATGCAGAAGCTGGCGCAACGCATCGGCCAGCCGGTGGTGGTGGAGAACCGCCCCGGCGCCAACGGCATGATCGGCTCGGAGAACGTCGCCAGGTCCGCGCCGGACGGCTATTCGCTGCTGGTGGTGGTGGCCGGGCACGCCATCAATCCCAGCCTGTATCCGAAGATGAGCTATGACCCGCTCAAGGACCTCACCGGCGTCAGCATGATCGGGCGGATTCCGCTGCTGCTGGTCTCCAGCGCGCAGCTGCCGCCGACCACGGTGAAAGAGCTGGTGGGCTGGGGCAAGGCCAATCCCGCGAAGATGACCTTTGCCTCCAGCGGCAATGGCTCCGGCGCGCACTTGGCGGGCGAGCTGTTCGCGCAGTCGGTCGGCATGCAGATGACGCACGTGCCTTACAAGGGCATTTCGCCGGCGCTGCCTGATTTGTTCTCGGGGCAGGTTGCCATCATCTTCGATTCGGTGCAGACCATGATGCCGCAGGTGAAGGCAGGCAAGGTGCGCGCGCTGGCGATCTCCAGCCCGACGCGCTGGCCGGCCGCGCCGGAGGTGCCGACCATGGCCGAGGCCGGTTATCCGGGCGTCACGGCAGGCAGCTGGATCGGCCTGATCGCACCGGCGATGACGCCGCCGGCGGTGCAGGCAAAGCTGGCCCGGGAAATGGAAGCGGTCCTGCAGCAGCCCGACGTACGGGCAAGGCTGATCGACTATGGGATTGATCCGGTCGGCGGCAAGCCGGAGCAGTTCCAGGCGTTCATCAAGGCCGAAGCGGTGCGATGGGGTGAAGTGGTGAAGAAGAGCGGACTGCGGCTGGAGTAAGAGGAAGGCGGCTGCGGACGGCACCTGTCGGCACCGTCCGCGGCTTGCTACAGGCTCAGTTGCTTCGCCGCCAGGTCCTTCATGATTTCCTCGGCGCCGCCGCCGATCATCATCACCTTGACCTCGCGATACAGGCGCTCCACCCGGCTGCCGCGCATATAGCCCATCCCGCCCAGCAACTGCACCGCGCGGTCCGCGCAGAACTGGAACGTGCGCGTGGCCATGTTCTTGGCCATCGCGATCTGCGCCACCGGCGCGGCGCCGTCGTCCAGGCGCGCGGCCAGGTCGTCCAGCAGGGCGCGCGTGGATTCGATGCGCGTGGCCATGTCCACCAGCTGGTGGCGCACTACCTGATGGTCGGCCAGCCGCTTGCCGAAGGTGCGCCGTTCGCGCGCCCACGTCAGTGCGTCATAGAAGCAGACTTGCGCATAGCCGCAGGCGGCCGCGGCCAGCGCCAGCCGCTCGTGGTTGAAATTCTTCGTGATGGCGGCAAAGCCCTTGCCTTCCTCGCCGATCAGGTTTTCCACCGGCACGCGGCACCCGTCGAAGAACAGCTGCGCGGTGTCGGATGCCCACCAGCCCATCTTCTTCAGCGGCGTGCGCGTCAGGCCCGGCGTATCGCCCTCGATCAGCAGCAGCGACACGCCGCTGGAACCCGGGCCGCCGGTGCGCACGGCCACGGTGAAGTAGTCCGCGCGCATGCCTGAGGTGATGTAGAGCTTGGTGCCGTTGACCACGTAGTGGTCGCCCTCGCGCCGCGCGCTGGTGGACAGCTGCGCCACGTCGGAGCCGGCGTCGGGCTCGGTGATGGCGAGCGCGGAAATCTTTTCGCCGGCAAGGATCTGCGGCAGCACGCGCGCCTTCAGCGCCTCGCTGCCCACCGCGGCGATCGGTGGTGCACCGATGGTGTGCGAGAACAGCCCCGAGGCGATGCCGCCCGAGCCGCCCCAGGCGCGCTCTTCGAACAGGATCATGCGATAGAAGGCATCGCATGGGGCGCCACCGTATGCTTCCGGAAAGCCCGGCTGCAGCAGGCCGGCTGCGGCGGCCTTCCGGTACAGCTCGCGCGGGAAGCTGCCGGCTTCGTCCCAGGCCTCGGCGTTGGGCGCCACCTCTTTCTCGAAGAAGCGCCGCACGCTGGCGCGGAAGGCTTCGTGGTCGGCGCTGTAGTAGCGTGGATTTGGCGGTTGCAGGGTCATGGTGTCTCTGATTCGGTGGCTGGCGTCAGGCACTGCGGCAGCGTGTAGAGCGGGAAGCCGTTGAAAGGCTCCGAGCGCTGGTGCTCGGGCTGCGGCCAGGTGTGCTTGGCGTTGGGCACGCCGCCGTCGACACGGATGGTCGAGCCGGTGATGAAGGCCGCCGCCGGCGAGAGCAGGAACACCACGGCCGCTGAGACTTCGGCTTCGGTGCCCAGGCGCTGCAGCGGCACCTTGCGCGCCAGCTGGCGGATCTTGGCCTGGAATTCCGGCGGGTAGGTGTCAAAGCCGCTGGAAGCGATCCAGCCGGGCGCCACCGCGTTCACGCGCACTCCTGCAGCGGCCCATTCGCAGGCGGCGGTCTCGGTGAAAGACAACATGCCGGCGCGCGCGGCGCCCGAATGGCCCATGCCCGGCATGCCATTCCACATATCGGCAATGATGTTGACGATGGCGCCGCCGTTGGCTTCCATCCATTGCGTGAAGCATTCACGTGCCACCAGGAAGCCGCCAGTAAGGTTGTTGCGCACCACGGCTTCCCAGCCCTTCAGGCTGATATCGCGCAGCGGCGACGGAAACTGCCCGCCGGCGTTGTTGAAGAGGCCGTTGATGGCGCCGTGCGCGGCCAGCACGGCGGCTACGGTCTCGCGCACCTGGGCCTCGTCGCGGATGTCGCAGCTGTGCAGCGTGATGCGGCTGGCGGCTTCCGGCTCGACGGCGATGATCTCGGCCTTCACCTGCTCAAGCTTCTCGAGCTTGCGGCCGGCCAGCGCAAGGCGCGCGCCAAGACTGGCCAGTTCGTGTGCCGTGCAACGGCCGATGCCGCTGCCGGCGCCGGTTACCAGCACCGTGCGGCCGGCGAACAGGCCGCGATGGAATACGGAACGATAGGACATTGCAGTCTCCGCGGTCATGGATTGGCCGTCAGGCCGAGGCGCTTCACCAGCCTGCCCTGGCTCTCGTAGCGCTGGCGCGCGAAGGCGGCGTAGTCGGCGCTGTTCAGGTAGGCGCTCTCCTGGTCGAACCGCTCCAGCACCTTCTGCATGGCGGGGTCGTTCAAGGCCTTGCGGAACGCATCGTGCAGCACCTGCACGGACTGCGGGTCCATGTTGCGCGGCCCGGCGATGCCGAACGGCGAAGTTGACACCATGTCGATGCCGACATCGCGCAGCGTTGGCACGCGGGCCCAGCGCCGCGAGTGCTCGGCGGTCCACAGCACCAGCCAGCGCGCCTTGCCGCTATCGACGTAGGGACCGATGCCGCCGGCGGTGACCGCCAGGTCGATATGGCCGCCGAGCATTGCGGTGATGATCTCGGACTCGCCCTTGTAGGGCACATGGTTGAGCTCGATGCCGAGCTTCCCGCTGATCTCTTCCATCGTCACATGCATGGTGCCGTTGGTGCCGGTACTGCCATAGCTGATCTTGCCAGGACGGCGCCGGGCATCCTCGACCATGTCCTGCCAGGATTTCCATGGCGCGTCGGCGCGCGCCGCCACCCCCAGCGTGTAGCCGGTCAGGTGGATCACATAGGTGAAGTCCCGCAGCGGGTCGAACTGCGTCTTCTGCAGGTGAGGCAGCCGGAACACCGGTTCAGGGATCACGGTCAGGGTGTAGCCATCCGGCCTGGCCCGCGCCACGACATTGGCGCCCAGTACGCCCGCCGCGCCCGGGCGGTTTTCCACGACGACAGGCTGGCCCAGCGTCCTGGCCGCGCCATCGGCCAGCGTGCGCACCAGCGTATCGGTGGCGCCGCCCGCCGCGAAGGGGACGATCAGCGTGACCGGCTGGGTGGGAAAACTGTGCGCCACTGCCTTGCGCGATGCCAGGGCGCCGAGCGGGGCCAGGGCGCCCATTGCCAGCAGCGTGAGCGTTTCGCGGCGCCGGCCGTCCACGATCCCGGGTCTGGTGATATCCCGCGTCATTGCGCACCTCCCTCGGGGTTCTGAGGCTGCATCAGGACCAGCGCGTCGAGGGCGACGGCACCGCGCCCGGCAGCGCGCACCAGCATGGGATTCACTTCCATTTCGGCGAGGCTGTCGCCCAGCGACATGGCGGCGTCGGAGAGCGCGGCAATCGCGTCGGCCGCCGCGTCGAGGTCGGCCGCGGGCTTGCCGCGGAAGCCTGTCATCAGCCGGTAGCCGCGCAGGCTGGCCAGCATGTCGCGCGCCATGGCGCGGTCCACCGGCAGCAGTCGGTGCGCGACGTCGTGGAAGATCTCGGTGAAGATCCCGCCCATGCCTACCGTCATGGCCAGGCCGAAGACCGGGTCGCGCGTCACGCCGACGATCAGCTCGCACACGCCGCTTGCCATTTGCTGCACCAGCACGCCGCGCTGTCGTGCCTGCGGCAGGGCTTGCGCGGCGGCGGCAGCCACCTCGGCCGCCGCCTCGCGCACCTGCCGCGCGTTGGCCAGTCCCAGCCGGACGCCGCCAACCTCGGTCTTGTGCACAATGTCCGGGCTCAGCACTTTCACTGCGACCGGGAAGCCGATGGCTTCGGCGGCGCGCGCGGCGTCCTCGGGCGTGGCCGCGGCCGCCTCCGCGCCGACCGGCACGCCGAAGCCCGCCAGCCACTGCTTGGCCTGGTGCTCGTCCATGGCGGCGGCGGGCGCACGGGCGGCCGCGTCGCCGCCGGCCCGCGCGCGCAGCGCCATCC
>NZ_JBYSYC010000047.1:0-66075 GCF_058782875.1 Cupriavidus sp. FW305-F7
GACAATCCGACGGGTAGCAAACTACGTGAGGCAACAGGTCAGCGCGAGTTGCAATTCTGATGAGTCAATGCGCCGGCCCAGCGACAACTATCTTGGCCGGTTGGCCGGGATGGTTGTCCGAAAGCTTTAGTTCATGGTTGTCGGCGGCGCTGACCGAACCTTAAGTCAGCATGACTTTCGTCGAGGCAATGGCTGGCCTGCCAAGCGTATCAACGTTAAGGCACACAATCATGCTAGGCAGAACATCCACGCTTTGCCGGTCGACAATGTTTGGACAATCGGTAACCGTACAAGTATTGCTTACCGCTTGAACAATTGAGACGGACCAAGACGGCAGGCGGACCCCTATCAGGTCACTCTGCGATCGCAATGATCTGGTTTAGTTGCTCACAAGCCGCAGCAAATACCTCCAAGGGAGCCTGTCTCCAGGTCTCACGGCCACCTTGCGGATTGCAGTCGATCCAGATGATGTCACGTCGCTCAGGCACCCATAGCTTGCCCGCCATTAGATAGCCTCCGCGCCGATGCGTTGCGTGACCATGGATTCGCTGCCGTGCTTGATTGGGTCAAACTGAAGGATATGCATCCGATGCTGGTCCTGTCCCCGCGGCCGTTCAATGAACGGACCAGCATCGTGATTGGCTTGCCGATGACTACCGCAGCCTACAACGAGACCAATCCGTTTGCGATCAAGTTTCAAGGACCGAAGGAAAAGGTCAGCTACGTTCTGGCTCATCAACCCAAGTCGTTTGACTGGCGTGCCCGGAATGCAAAGGCTCACAGCCAGACGCCCCGGCGCGGCCGCGCGTGCTTGTTGTTGGCGATCAATAATTCTGCTAGCGACGCCCCTATGTGCGCTAACAGGCCAATCGCAGGCCGCTGCGTCCGGGCCACAGGAGCGCAATTGATCGATCAGCCGCGTCGCTCGCAAGGGCCGAAACGCTGCGGTGGCCGCAGACCTCAGCACTTGCATGTGGCGATTCCCCTTGGCCAGCTGCTGGCAGCATGTCCGACCTACCTTCACAAGACAGCGGGCTTCCGGCAGAATCATCTGTAATAGGCACCGCTTTTGGCGTCCAATTTAATACTGGATAAAATCCAGCAAATTGGGCGGAGCTATAGATGCGTCAACGAGTTAGGGTCTCCCGGCCTCCCCGTGTGCGACATGGGTGGTGATAAACGGCACTTCGGTGCCCATTACAATACGTTAGAGCACAGGAGGCCGCCACGTGCACCAAACTTGGCTACAGATTCGCTCACTGCTGGAGACTCGAAGCTGTCTCTCGTTGTTTGACCTGAACCCACCCGCATCTGCTGACGCTATCCGCTCCCTTGAGCGACACATCAGACTATCATTACCGCAATCGTTCAAGGAGTTGCTCGCTTTGCATAACGGGCAAGGTCCGGGCCGGAAGTGTGGCTTGTTCTTCGGAGACGAGTTCCTGTCAATCACCGAGATTCAAACCCAGTGGGACAACTGGAAATCTCTCGAGGACGAGAATCTGAACGAAGAGTTGGCGTCCTCCATGTCATCGCAACCACCCGGGGTAGTCAAGCCGCATTACCTCAACTCAAGGTGGGTTCCCTTCACGCACGATGGGGGAGGCAACCACAGCGCCCTGGACTTTGACCCTGATTCAGAAGGTCACATTGGGCAGGTCATCGCCTTTGGGCGCGACGAAGATGAGAAGAAGCTGCTTGGCAGTTCCTTCGAAGACTTTCTCAGTCAGTTTCAGCGGCGCCTTCTCTCTGCTCGCTGGAGCTTGGTGGAAGGCTACTGGAAATTTGAAGAACCTCAATACCGCTGCCACTACCATGCGTGGCCTGTGCTCTAACCCGTATCGAGCGGACAGCCACATGCGTCTTCGCCCGCTTGCGTCTGCCGCTCATATCGAACGTTAGAGATCATGAAGAGCATCGTCCTACTCATCGCATTGTTAGTTGGGCCAATAACAGCTATGGCTGAATCTGTCCTTGAAACATATCCCATTCTGACAATTCCTCGATCCGATAACTCTGATGTCTTGCTTCGGTATAAACTCACCGCTCGCGAAAAGACTCTGTTCAAAGAGATCGATTCGGAAACGGCAAAGCTCTCCCCGACTGCGGAATTGTCCGAATACCATGACGTCGCAATTAGGGTGAGCAGAAAATATGGTCTTAGCACAGACCAGAGCGTCGCATTCTTCACGCGGACAACATTCAGTGAGTTTGAGCAATGATCTCTTACAATTCACTGCGGGGACGACTGCCCTGACGGGCCGTGCCTGAGCTCAAACGTTTATGCGCGAAGGCGAGGAGTCGACTATGAGCGAAACGAGCAAAGACGCGAGAGCCGAGCTGATGGCAGTTCTAGCCAAGCTCGATCAGGTTCTTCCTGCCGAAGTGCATACGACGCTTCGAGCGCCAGTGCAGGCAGCTGACCTGGCTGGACTGGCCAGTACCCTTGCAGAAGGCGTCCAACTGCCAGATGACCTTCAAGTACTGCTCGGCTGACATGATGGGCAGGTTTGGAATTCGCCACTCAGTCGGAAGAACAATCGTCGGCTTCTATCCGTTAGGGAAATTCTCAGCGAGCGTTCGTTTTTCGCTGATCCGATGTCGGATTTTATAGAGCCTTGGTGCGCTTCGTGGCTCCCGGTTCTGACCAACGACGCAGGAGACTTCGTGGTGTACGAAACCGTCGGGGATCTCAGGGGTAAGTTGCTGCACTACTGGCACGACGATCCATCGAGGAGCGTCGCACACTCGTCATTGCTTCAATGGGCCGAGAGGCTACTTCACGAATATGAGCGGCCCGAAGCCTAACCCCTCCATCGAGCGGCAGCCGCAAGCTGCGCTTGAGGCTGCCGCTCATGTCGAACGTTGAGTGAGCGCATTTGCCGCGCGATCCCGCGCCACGAATGCCCGCTCCCGGTCGGTCAGAGACCGGCGGCCAGGAGCAGCGTTCCTGAAGGTGACTCGGGAAGCAGCTACCATTCGGAAAGCCATCCCTACAACGACGGTGAGAAAACGATGGGTTCAAAAATGACCGAGCCAGATCTGACGCTTTATCGAATAGTTGACGAGATTCTCTATTATCTCTGGGATCCCATTGGCGTCGCGAACTCTGCGGGTCCTCGGGATGAATATCGCATGTACGTGCCAAAAGTCTTTGAGCTGGTGATATTGGCCGATGGTCCCACCCTGTTGGCATACCTTCTGTCAGTCGAGCGAGACGGGATGGGCCTCGCTGGGAATTCCGCATCCGCCCAGCAGATTGCCGAACTACTGCTCGCCTGGCGAGCAAAGCTTTCCGAAGCTTCCCTTTCGTGACAATGCGTGCAGCTGTCTGGTTGGCCGCATCCGGCCATGAAGGGACACTTGTCCGATGCGTCATCGAGACAGTCACGTGGCAGCTCTACTCAGCAAGCGGTCGTTCGATCGCCGAGAGACGGCGTCGCGTCTGACAGGGTCATACTTTGTTCGCGGCGATCAACCGGGCGCGCGAAGAGATCCTAATTGCAAGATCAAGCGACCCAAGGCCCCCGCCGCGCGAACGCGGAGATACGGGCAGGCGTGTCGCTGGCGCCACTCGCGATGCTCGACCGAATTGAGCTTCTGTAACAGCACTTTGTTGTGGCCCAAGGCCATTGTCCAACTGTTGGACATTGCAGCATACGCCACGCATCGGCGAAGGCGCGCATTGGCATCAGATTGGAGCGCGCCCGGCTGGCAATAGCTGGCCTAATACCGCCATCATCCGGGAAGATTAAAGGACCATTTGTTTCAGTTTTGGAACGCCCCGATGGCTAAAATTGGGGCGGCTGATCCCATCATCTAGCCGCCTTAGGCGCGCCTGAACAGAGAGCCTATTCGCACACGGTCAGAGTCGCAGAAAGCGACGAAGGCGTAGTGGACTGGACGACGTTGTTGGTCTGATCCGCGATCTTGATATCGCTATAGGTGACATCCGTAACTGCAACGTGCTGGCCACCAGGGCAGGTTAAATCGCCCGGCTGCGCTGGTGGTGGCGAGAGCGTAAGGCACGCCCTGATGGATCCATTCTTACCGGAACTGATCGTTGCGGGGGTTGACACCAGGCCACTTGTGGCGGTCTTGTTTGCGGCATTCGGGCATTTTCCTCCGTTATTCACGCAATGATACGTGGCAGAGGCAGTCGCACTGGCTAGGTAGCTAATGTTCTGATTGTCTCCAAGACCAGTCTCCCTAAAACACACATTTGCATCGCCATCGGCTTGCAGCGACGCCGTGGCCGAAAGGAAATGGGGATTAGCTGCCCACGCGACTAGCGCGAGCGCCGCCAGCATCGCAGCTACCGCGAGCTTTCTGTGAGTCGTGAATTCTTGTTTCATGTTGGCCTCCTGAACCGCAGGCGAAGATGGTGAATCGTCATCACCTAGCCTCCAACGCCGACGGAGCCATATGTGGCACGAAGGCAGTGGTGAATACCGGCCGCGCTAGCGGCAATTGAAGTTGGCTGATTTGCTGTGGATGATCGAAGGCCTCGTATGTCGCTCTAGCTCAGGAGAGGTTTCCTGTCATGCGGCTCCTCGCCCAGCTTCGCGATCCGCGCTCACTGTCCCAGGAGCCGGCTTTGCGGGCAGGACCGCAACACACGATTCGAGGAGTTCGCAATAACCACTCCCATAGCCGTCAGCTTTGCACCCCTTGGATCCGCGAAAAAACAGCCAGATATCGAATGTCATTCCGAGCGCTGAGGCCTCGAGGTCCTGGGGTCTCCGCGAGGAAGAGGCGGCGCCAGATGCGCCGCGCGCGCAGAGCTCGTGCCAACGATGGGCGCTGTCCAACGGACTAAGCCCAGTCGCAGACCGGACGCTTTGGAAACCCGACTGGAAAAAATGCCTCCGGGTCCGGGGGCTTCCCGGAGGCCGAACGCGGGAGACGCTACACATCCCCGCGAAGAAGGTCCTCCTGGTCCTGGGGGTGTCCGGAGGGCCAACGCGAGGAGACACAACACATCCCCACCAACCAATGCTGGACGATCGTCATCAAAGTTGGCACCAACCATAATGTCTACAGCGTAGAAATATAAGTATGTTTCAACGCTGTAGCTGGCAACATCACCTCGGGTGAATCGCCGGTGCGGTACCCTCCATCGGTCGCTCGCGGCGACCTTACCCCCGGGCTGCCCTCGCAGTTCCTTTCCATTTCCGACAAACAGGTCAAATAAGCACCGTGGGCCGCTTCCGCGGCACCAGCCCTTCCGCCGAGGGTAGGCATGCAGACACTCAAGGGCTGGATATCAACCTAAGACGCCCAGTGCAACGACCGCAGTCCTACCGGCAACGGTCATTCGAGCTTGTCGTCGAAAATGGCTGAGATGGGTCGACAGCGGCCTGTCGCCAGTAGCCTTGTCGGCCCGGCAACGGCGGAAGTCGCGCCGACCACCTTCATGTCATCGCAGCACTACCCGTCGCGCCCGAGTCCAGGCAGTCTCACGATTACCGTTTTTCCAGTCTCATGAAAAGCGCCCTAGTCGTAAGCGGCCTGCCGTCCCACCTTGCCGACCGAGAGCGATTGTGAGAGCGCAGACGCGCTCAGCGTGCAGGACGCCTGCTCGATGTCGGCACTGTTCAGCGCCTGCTCGCAACGGGCAAGTTGTCCGGAGATGGCCGCACTCGCCGTGCCTTCCGATGCCGGCGTGGCTCCCTGGGCAGCAAGCGGTAACATAATGGACGCTGCAACCGCAGCCAACAGGACCTGAAGTAAGTTACGCATGATGATGTCCTCGGAATTGGTTCGGACTAGAGTCGCACGACGAGCTTGCCGAGAGCACGGTCGCTCTCCATCAGGCTGTGCGCCTGGCGGACTCCATCGAAATCGAACGTTCTGGCATGAGTCGATGGAAGGTGCCCCTTGGCGAGATCCTGCGCAATCCATGGCAGCGGTGATTCTGACAGGGGCAAAGCGGCAGTTCCCAGCAGACCGCTCGGGAAGAAATTGAGGCGCACCGCGGCGGGAAGGTCTTGCATCAGGTGAAACGACTCCAGGGCAGGAGGCCATCCTAGTAATCCGATAACACTGACCGCCCCGAACGGCCGCAGGGTTTTGACCGTATCACGCAGCGTCGTGGCGCCGACGACTTCCAGCGCCGCATCTACGCCTTCCGGTGGGAGTTGGCGAACATCGCCCGCGATTACGCCGGTGTCGACGACAACTTTGTCAGCGCCGACCTCTCGCAGGCGCCCTGCATTCGCCTGCGAGCGGGTGGTGGCAATGACATTCAGGCCGAGCGCCTTGGCGTAGGTGAGCGCTGCGAGGCCGACGGACGACGTGGCACCGCGTATCAGCAACGTCTGCCCGCGTTCGGCAGCAAGGCTCTTCTCCAGTACGCCCCATGCGGTCAGATAGGCCTCCGGCAGCGCTGCAAGCTCCTCCTATGTCAGCGGGACGTTGTCCAGCGCAATGACATTGCTGCGCAACACGGTTACCTGGTCGGCGTAGCTGCCACCTCGCGTGAATTGCATGCCCTCCATGGCGGTGGCGACGCGCTCACCGGATGCGAAACACGCCCGCGGGATCGTCGACGATCTCGCCGACGGCTTCGATGCCTGGCACGCGTGGTGCGGTGATGGGCCTCATCCTCCCGGCCCGCAGATAGGCTTCGGCGCGATTCAAGCTAAACGCGCGCACGCGAATCCGAACCTCGTCCGGCGTTGGCTCTGGAGATGCAATCTCACGCATTTGCAAGACTTCGGGGCCGCCCGCTCGAGCAAGGCTTTGGATGGATCAAGACCGTTGGCCGCATACGTCAGGTGATGGTGCGCGGACTCAAGAAGGTCGACTAGATGTTTGTGCTGAGCATGGCTGCCTACAACCTCGTGCGCATGCGCTCGCTGGGACAAATCCGTCCGCAGTTGCAGTAATCATGGTAATGAGGCCGGAAATGGGCGCCAAAAACGTGGAAAAAAGACGCAGCGACGCCTTCCGGATTGTGAAAAGTAGCGAACACACCAGCCCTTTTGGGGGAAGCTCCGCCGCTTCCATGGTGAGTACTTCAGCAGCCTGCTAGCCCTGTTCCACTCCATTGTGCTGGCCCGCCAAGAAGCCTGATAACCCTATCTAAATTGGCAGGTTATATTTTACGGATATGGTGCGTACTATCCAAGCAAAGATTTCCAGACTGCCACTACATGGTAGCTATCTACGCATTGGGTCTAAATATATCGCATATGTATTATAAAGAAATATGCGATGAGATTGACATCAATCCAAAGAAATTATTGAGAGTCTGATGAGTATCGGCAAGAGCAGCATGGGTTTATTAAGTGAACCCAGAAATCGCATCAAGTTAATTGATTATGTGTCTCCAGACACGGAAATCTCCGGGTACGAGTTTGCTCTCATGTTCGGCAGTCGGCATGCTCAAGCGGAGCTGGTTGACGCCGCATTGGAGCTATTTCACTCCGGATACTGATATGACTTCCGTTGTCAATCGGATTGGTTCGGTTTCTGGTCAGTGCATTTGATCTGAATTTCCTGAGGGCGACGTAGCAGTAATTCTCGACGGTGGATCACACTGATATTCGCGGGTTGGCTACCGCATTACAGAGGTCCGTCCAACGAGCCTGCCGCTACCTATGGTCGCAAATCGGATGACATTCCTTGCGTAGTATCTTCGCGGGTTACTCGGATGCCCGGGCTACGCCGCCTTCAGGAAACTCTTCCAGTGGGTTGTGGGGTGGTTGACGAAGCGCTGTGTTACACGGCGGGCGCCTCTTCCGATACGGCCAAGGACATGGACAGCTGGCTGATGTCCCAGATGAAGCCGGCCAGTTCGCGAGCCGTCGCGACTACCGCGATGTTCGCGTTTTTGCCTCGCGCGGCCAGCTTGCGATAGCGCCGGCATAGCCGGACCTGCGCGTCCCAGGCGCGATCGATGATAGCCTTCGGGATGCCTTCGTGCCGACGTTGAATGTCGGGACTTACGCGTGCCGGATGCCGGTAGCTCCAGGCGGCCTCCACGAGCAGCTTCCTTGCATAGCTGTTGCCGGTCTTGGTGATGCTGCCCTGACGGCGCCTATCGCCGGAGGAGTGTTCGGATGGTGTCACCCCCAGCCATGCCATCAATTGGCGCGGATGCTCAAAGCGCGAGAGATCGCCCAACTCCGCGAGCATGCCCACTGCTGTGGTGAATTGCACGCCGCGCATCGTTTGCAGGCCGAGCACGGCCGGATAGAAGTGCCAGTTGACGACCGCCTCGCGCAACGCGGCCTCCAGCCGGGCGCATTGCGCGAGGCGGTCCTCGATCGTGCGTCGATGCTCCTCGAACGCCAGTTGCTGCCACGCGCTGTCGAACGCATACGTGCTCAGCCAGCGCCGGTGCGCCGGCCCCCAGTCGGCCCGGCCCGCATAGCGCACCCCATGCGAGAGCAGAAAGGCCTTCAGCCGTTGCCGGGCACGCTTCAGATCGTCTTTGGCACTTACCCACGTACGTGAGAGATCGCGGAACGCTTCGTCCTCCACGGTGGGCACATAGACCCTCGACAGGTCGCCCGCGCGGAGCGCACGCACGAGCTTCACGGCGTCACGTCGATCAGTCTTGACGCGTTCACCCGGCTTTTTGGGAATCAACGACGGTGCGCACACCATGCAGTCGAATCCCTTCCCTGCAAGCTGTCGGTAAAGACCATATCCGCATGGGCCCGCCTCGTAGACGACCCTGACCCGTCGCGCTTTGGACTGCAGGCGCTTGCACAAGCGTTCGACTTCCGCCTTCGTCGTGCCGATCTTGCCGAGCAGTTCAACCTCGCCCTCGCCGAGCGCATAGGCGACCGTGATCGATTCCTTGTGAACGTCGAGCCCTACATAAAGCGTGCTATCGTGGTCCATGCTGGCCTCCGTGCCGGAAATCGCCGGGTGCGGCCCTGTCCGCACCGTGCGGCTCTGGCAGCAATGCTAACCCGCGTTTGATTCCTCGCGGCAGGCCAGCCTCTGCCTCACGGAAGTCATACTGTCTATGAAACTCTGATCATAGCGGGAGGGAAAACCAGAAATCGCGCAACCAGCGAAGCGAGTGAGATCGCAGAGCGGCTGATTTCCGCAGGCCTGAGCAGCACAAGAATAATTCTGGAAGAAGACTCATCCAACACTGCCGAAAATGTGCAATATGCGCGCACCCTAATGAAGAGCAGTAGTGTTCGGGAATTGCTTCTAATCGGAAAGATATACGCCAAGCGCCGGTACGTAATGACCATAAAAAAGAACTGGCCGGAGATTGAGCGAGTTTCATGCTTCGCGGTTAACTATTTTTGTGTCAGTCGGGCTCAATGGTGGGAATCTCCGATGCTAAGAATGCGAATCCTGCAAGAGGTTAGGAAGATCGAAAGATATCTGGAAATGGGCTACCTCTCTGAAGTAGAGGTAATTAAGCGTGAATTCAGACTGTGGTCGCCGTCACAACCTCTAATGTCCAACGAGTAAATGCGATGAGAATTGAAATAATCGGCACTGGCCATGCCGGCCTCGCACTGGCAGCGATGCTGCTTCGGTCCGGAAAGCACGAGATACGTATTTATTCGGACGGACGCCATAGCGAGAAGCTGTCTGCGATAATGGACGGCGGCGGCCATATGCGATTCGTAGATCAGCCAAATAATGTTGACGCTGCCGGGCAGTGAAGTCCGGCCCGGGCCCGAAGCCAACCAGGAGTTGTTCCTGCTGCGTCGCGAAGCCGAGGGTCAGTGGCGATTCGCCCGCTACATTTTCACGACCACCCACTCGCCGGCCCGCCCCGAGTGAACGGCCATGGCCACCTACGCCCTACCTCATGGCTGGTCGCCTTGTGCAGCTCACCAGCGTTTGACCGGTCCGGCTCAGCGTGAACACCTGACGGACGTCCCCGTGACCGGACCGCTGCAAAAGCCCGTAAAGCGCGCCACCTTGCGGCGAATGCCGCGCCACGCCACCCGGCGCCTTGCGGTTTCCGTGAGAGTCAAAATGAGAATCTCATGACAAAGGCACGAATGAACTGAGGTAGCCTTACGTCCCGCGGACGTCCGGTGTTTGCAGACCGCACGCCCTTATCACGGATTTCCACCTGAATCTCGAATTTCGAAGGTGCAGGATGCCATTACAAGGATCGGCCTGATCCCGCAGCCGCCCAAAGTTGCGGATTGCCAGCTGGGCCCCGTGCAAACGCATCGTATAAACTGGTCAGGCCATCAAACCGAAGGAGTTGACTTGCTGTTCAATCTGGAAGCCGTCTCAGCGCAGCGCCTTTACCGGCTAATCGCTGAGAAGATTGCCGAGAAGATTCGCGCCGGGGAGTTCCCCGTTGGCAGCCGACTGCCTGCAGAACGGGATCTGGCGGAAGCCTTGAACGTCAGCCGCTCGTCGGTGCGCGAGGCTCTGATCGCCTTGGAACTCAGCGGCTACGTCGAAGTGCGCCTAGGGAGTGGTGTTTACGTCACAAACCCGAAGGAAGGAACAGCTGTGGGTTCACCGCCTCCGACCGAGTCCACGGCTTCTTCATCCCCCCGACCCGCGGGCGATGTGGGCCCTTTCGAGTTGCTTGAGGCACGCCTGCTCGTCGAGCCCGAAGTTGCCGCGTTGGCAGCCCAGCATGCCAGCAACCAACAGCTCTCGGTGATTCGGGAAGCCCAAGAGGCCATGTCGGCGAGCGGAGCACCTAGCCATCTCGACCGCGCATTCCATGCAGCAATCGCGGCCGCCTGTGGCAATGCGGCGCTCGAAGCCGTGGTCCTCTCGCTACGCGATTTGAGTGAAGCCAGCCCAGTCTATCAGCGCCTGGACAAGCACTTCATCGGCCGCAAGGCCTGGAATGCTGCGTTGGTCGAGCACGACCGCATCACTAGCGCGATCCTTGAACGGGACCCAATCCGCGCGCGTCATGAAATGTACGCTCATCTGATTGCTATCATGGCGCGGCTGCGCGAGGACTTCGGTGACAGCCTGTCTTCATCCAGGCGCAAGGTTACTCCCAAGAAACGCGCGCCCAGTGTCAGCGACCGGAGTTCCAGAAACGCAACTACCGAAGTGGAGGATGCCACCGACCTGGTCGACGCTGAGGCACTTGCGCAGCACGCGTCTCGGACCGCCGCCCGGCGCAAGGTATGAGTCCCACGTAGTGCTTCGCTCCGTATGCCCGCCGGCCGTTCGCTCAATGCATCTTCACGCGTGGTCGTGTACCTCGAGAGAATAATCGCGCCAGCGTGTCAAGCGCCGCTCTAGGTAAGCCATGTAGCGCTCGCTGGTGCATCTGGTACAGCGACATATACATCAGCCTGGCGAAATAGCCCTCCAGCCACAGGTTGCCGCGAATCAAGCCCCCCATAAGATTACCGACCGTACTGTGTCGACCGAGCGAGACGAGGGACCCGAAGTCTCGGTATCGCCAGGGCTTCAATGGCTTGCCCGCGAGCCGCCGGATGAGTCCCTCGGCCAAGTGCGAGGCCTGCTGATGAGCCGCCTGTGCCCGAGGCGGCACCAATACTCCAGCCTCGCGCCCTAGCCACGGACAGGCCGCGCAGTCTCCAATGGCAAATACATGCTCGTCGAGCGTGGTCTGCAGCGTCGGGCCGACCCGTAGTTGATGGATTCCGTTGACTTCCAAGCCATCCAGACCGCGAGCAAACTCCGGCGCCTTAACCCCAGCCGCCCAGACGACCAACTCCGCGGCAATGCTGCGCCCGTCTGCCAGCTGGACACCGTGCTGCCGCACCTCCGACACGCGCGCGCCTGTGTGGATCGTCACGTTGAGCGCGCGCAACTGCTTCGCCGCCCCGGCTGATAATCGTTCTGGCAAAGCAGGAAGAATACGTGGGCCGGCCTCAATCAGATGGATCCCGAGTTGCGCCGGATCCAGGCGCTCCAGACCGTAGCTCAGCAACTCACGTGTGGTGTGCTTCAGTTCGGCCGCCAGCTCTACCCCCGTCGCGCCAGCGCCAATAATGGCCACCTGCAACTGGTGGGGCTGAAGCTGCTCGCTCTGGGCATGCGCTCGGATGCACGCGTTGACCAAGCGCCGGTGAAACCGCTCGCCATCCGCGGGAGTCTCGAGCGCGATCGCGTGCTCCCGCACGCCTGGAGTACCAAAATCGTTCGTCCGGCTTCCCACCGCAAACACCAGGGTATCGTAGGGGACATCGCGCAGCGGCGTAACGGCATCGCCGAACTCGTCCACATGAGGTGCCAGATGCACGACGCGCCGGCTCCGGTCCAGCCCAATTACCTCACCGATGCGGTCGGTAAAGCCGTGCCAATGGCCTTGCGCCATGTAGCACAGCTCGTGCATACCAAGATTCATGCTGCCTGCCGCAATTTCATGCAAATGCGGCTTCCAGAAGTGCGTGCGTTTCTTGTCGATTAGTGTGACATGTGCCTGCCCGCGCTTGCCCAGTCTGTCGCCCAGCAATGTGGCAAGCTCCAGGCCGCCGGCGCCACCGCCGACGATTACGATGCGGTGCAGCCCGTCGGGTGCTGTGGTCTGTGGTATTAGGGACATGTCTCAGCTCAATAAGTCGAACTTCGATTGGCGCCGGCTGATGACTGCTTGCTTCATAGGCTCGGTCTCCAAGGAAATCTCGTATGGCGGCGCTTACATATAGGACCGGCGTTTGCTCATCTGGCCCACACCGGGATTGAAGGTATTCGTCGGATCCACATCCCGATAGAACGCAGCCAGCGCCGGCTTTGCGCAATAGACGTGCCCGACGTTGTGTTCGGCGGGATACTCGCCACCCTTGGCGGCAATGAGGTCTAGCACCCGCTGCTTGATGGCTTCGAGGTTTCCGCCCTTCTTGACTATGTAGTCATGGTGGAATACGTGACACAAGAAGTGCGCGTAGCGGTAGCGCCCAATGAGTTGGGCTTCGATATCGGCCGGCAGGTGCTCGATCCAATCGCTGGTATTTCGAGGCAAAGCAAAGTCAAGCGAGAACACGCCTTCGACGTCTGAGCGGTGAATGGCGTTGTATCGAATGGCTGCCCCACCGGCAACGAAGCGGTGCAGAAATGCTTTCTGGCCTTCTTGCGGGTCGCAGGCGAACCATTCGCCGTCGTCCGGATCGCGTAACAGCCGTGCCAGCTGCTCCAGTATCGGCGCAACGTCACCGCCCGCCACTTTCAGGAGCACGATATGCTCGTACCGCTCGCGCAATGTCCGCAGCCGGACTGGCACATGCTCGGGCAGGAGTTGCCCCACCATTTGTGCGATCCGGTCCGCGGGATTGGCCGGGAGGAACCTGAACCGGCCCAGCAAGCGGTCAATCTGAGACTTCCACGCGAAGATGCTTGGTATCGCATCGGTGCCGAAGCGCTCGATGACAGAGAACATGTCCTTTGCATAGCGTGCGGACAAGTCGAAGATGTCCCGGTGCATGTACTCGCAGGCCACTGGCAGCGCCATCTCGGGGGCCAGTAGCCGGTGCCTCAGCACGCTCAACATGGCAGGGTCGCGCACACCAATGCAGAAGACCTGCGTTTGCTCGTCTGCCTCGAAGGTGTCCACTCGCACCGCAAACACCGCCAGCTTGCCAGCGCTGCCGGAGGTCTCGTACAGTCGAGCGGGATCATTGTTGAAACGCGCCGGTGTCGGCGCCGCGAAATCGCGCACACGAGCTTCATAGTCGGAGCATGAGGCCTTCCCGTTCACAGCGCTATCGATATCGGTCTCGGTAAAGTCGCCGTGGTCCAGGCGCGTGAGAATGGATTCAGGCGTATCGCCTAGCCGTATGCCAAGGTGATTCACCAGTTGCAGCACTCCCGAGGCGTCGACACGGGCGAACAACGCCAGTTCTGTGTAGGCCGGCCCCCGGCGGACCAACATGCCACCCGAGTTGTTGCAGATACCACCGACGACGGAGGCACCGATACACGATGAACCGATTTCTGAATGCGGTTCCCGCCCGAAGGGCTGGAGTGCACGTTCCAGGCCATGCAAGGTGGCCCCCGGGAAGCAGATCGCCTGCCTGCCTTGGTCGATCACCCGGATAGTCGTCATCAACAATGTGTTGATGACGACTACCTGCCGCCCGTAGTCCTCGGCTCCGCCGTGCGGCGTGGAGCCCTCGGTGAGGCCAGTGTTGGCCGCCTGCATGACCACAGCCTTGCCGGCGGCGACACATGCCTGCAGCACCTGCCATTGCTCCAGCAGCTTCGTGGGAAACACCACCGCCAGCGCCTCGCCCTCGCCGGAGCGAAAGCCTCGGCGATAGCGCTGCGTGCGACGACGTTCAGTCAGCACGTTGCGTGGCCCGACAATACGACGCAAGCGCTCGACAAACTCCGCGTCGTTTGCCTGATGTGGCGGAAAAACAGGCAGATGCATCTGGGCCTCCCTTGATTGACCCGCCGCTCAGGCGGCGATGTCTCCCAGGCAGAGGTACTTGAGCTCGACATACTCCTCAATGCCATGCTCCGAGCCCTCGCGCCCTAGACCCGACTGTTTGACGCCACCGAATGGCACATGTTCCATGGAGATCATGCCGGAATTGACCCCTACCATGCCGTATTCAAGCGCCTCACCCACGCGGAAGATGCGGCCCACGTCGCGGCTGTAGAAGTAGCTCGCGAGGCCGAACTCCGTGTCGTTAGCGGCGTCGATGGCTTCCTGCTCCGTGCCAAAGCGGAACACCGGCGCAAAGGGGCCAAAGGTCTCTTCACGCGCGCACAGCATGTCCGGCGTGGCGTCGGCCACTACCGTCGGCTGGAAGAACTGTCCCGCGCCCAGTTGCGCTAGCCGATTTCCCCCGGTCACGATGCGGGCGCCCTTGGCCAAAGCGTCCGCCAGGTGGCGCTCGACCTTGGCGACGGCCGCCTCCTCAATCAATGGACCCTGCTCGACACCGGCCTCGAAGCCGTTGCCGACCCTGGCTCGACGCACGCGATCGGCGAACTTCCGAACGAACTCGTCGTAGACGCCGTCCTGCACATAGAACCGGTTGGAGCAGACGCAAGTTTGGCCGGCATTGCGGTACTTGCTCGCGAACGCGCCCTCAACGGCACTGTCGATGTCGGCGTCATCGAAGACAATGAAGGGTGCATTGCCGCCCAGCTCGAGCGAGAGCTTCTTGACCGTCGGGGCGCACTGCGCCATCAGGATGCGGCCCACTTCGGTCGATCCAGTGAAACTGAGGTGGCGCACCACGTCGCTCGCACACAGCACCTGGCCTACAGCGATGCTGTTACCACTATCGGCCGTGACAATGTTGAGCACGCCTGCCGGGATTCCAGCGCGAATCGCCAGCTCACCTGCAGCCAGGGCCGTCAGCGGCGTCAACTCGGCCGGCTTGACGACCACGGTGCAGCCTGCGGCAAGTGCAGGAGCGACCTTGCGCGTGATCATGGCCAGCGGGAAGTTCCACGGCGTGATTGCCGCGCATACACCGATGGGCTGCTTGAGCACCAGCTGACGGCGGTTCTCGTCAAACTGCGACAGGGTCTCGCCGCTTACGCGCTTAGCCTGCTCGGCAAACCATTCGACAAAGCTTGCGCCATAGGCCACCTCGCCCCTGGCCTCGGCCAGAGGCTTTCCTTGCTCGGCTGTCATCAGGTGCGCAAGATCGTCCTGATGGGCGATAAGCAGGTCGAACCATTTGCGCAGAACCTGGCTGCGCGCCTTAGCACCCAGGCGCCGCCAGGCCGGCCAGGCCGCGTTGGCGGCAGCGATGGCGGAATGGGCATCAGCCGCCTTGAGGTTGGCCACATCGGCCAGCTTCTCGCCGGTGGCAGGATCGTGCACGTCAAAGCGGCTCGCACCCGGCACCCATTGACCGTTGATCAGCGCATCGGTCTTGAGCAGGCTCGGATCGGCGAGCCCGTCCAGCGTGAGATGAATCTTCGTCATCACTCCTCCCTCAGGCCTGGACGGCGCGCTCGATGATGTCGAGCGCCTTAGCGAACAGAGCGTCGTCGATGGTCAGTGGGTACAGGAAGCGGATAGCGTTGCCATGCATGCCGCAACTTAGCAGCAGCAGACCTTCTTCCATGGCGTTGCGCTGGACTTGTTGAAGACGCGCCGCGTCCGGCTTGCCGGTCTGCGGGTCGCGAAATTCGATGGCGACCATGGATCCTAGGCCGCGCACCTCGGCGATGACTGGGCAGCGCTCGCGCAGAGCTTCGAGGCGTTGGGTGAGCTGCGCGCCCAGCTTCTGCGAACGCTCGCACAGTTCTTCTTCGGCCAGGACGTCCAGCACCGCATGGGCCGCAGCGACAGCCAGGGCGTTGGCCGCGTAGGTGCCACCGAGTCCGCCCGGCGCCGGCGCATCCATAACCTCGGCACGACCGCACACGCCAGACAGCGGCAGTCCACCCGCCAGGCTCTTGGCCATGGTAATCAGATCAGGCCTGACGTCGTAGTGCTCCATGGCGAAAATCTTGCCAGTACGCCCGAAACCGGTCTGGATTTCATCGGCAATGAGGAGGATACCGTGCTGGTCGCACAGTGTACGCAGGCCACGCATCAGTTCGGCAGGCGCCACATTGAACCCGCCTTCACCCTGCACCGGCTCCAGGATGATCGCGGCAACGCGCTGTGGGTCAATGTCGGTCTTGAAGAGACTCTCAATGGCAGCCAGAGCGTCATTGGTGCTGACTCCCTGCAGTGCGGCCGGGTACGGTACGTGAAACACATCGCTAGGGAAGGGACCGAAGCCGAGCTTGTACGGAGCCACCTTACCGGTCAGCGCCATGCCCATCAGCGTGCGGCCGTGAAAACCACCACCGAAGGCGACCACGCCCGGACGGCCAGTGTGGGCACGTGCGATTTTGATGGCGTTCTCCACAGCTTCGGCGCCCGTGGTGAAGAACGCAGTCTTTGCCGGCCCTTCAATCGGCGCGAGTGCGTTGATTCGTTCGGCCAGTGCTACGGCGCTCTCGTAGGGAACGATCTGGTAGGCCGTGTGGGTGAAGCGTCGCAGTTGTTCTTCCACTGCCTGCACGATCCGGGGATGGCGATGCCCGGTGTTCAACACGGCGATGCCGGCGGCAAAGTCAATGTACTCGCGCCCCTCGACGTCCCACAGCAACGCGTTCTCGGCGCGGTCCGCATAGAAGTTGCACATCACGCCTACGCCGCGGGGCGTGGCCGCCGTACGGCGCTGCTGCAAGTCGGCGTTCATAGGTTTGCTCACGATAAATACTCCTTTTTGAAGATGGCAATGGGCGCATTACATCGGCAGCTTGATCCCTTCTAAAGAGCCAATCTGAGGTTCCTAAAGGGGCCAATCCCATCGTTGGACGGGTGCGCCTGACCACGTTGGTCTCAGGCACTCCGCCAATCGCGCTCGGAAAGACAGCTGGACCCCCCAATTGCTCGAGCACAAGAGCCGTGCATTGGTACTAAGCGATTAAACGTCACATCGCAAATTGGCCGGACCAGTAGTCCACTTTAACGGCACTCCGCGCACCTCGCACCACTCATAGTATGCGCTAGTACATTGTTTTTATAGTGATTTTTCCGCTGACATTGAAAGCAAGGGAAAACACCTACGTGACCTTGACCGAAGAAGAACATATTCTCCACTGGCCTGACCACTAGTCCAAACCAGCGTATCATGCACAATCTGGAAGCTGTCTCTGCTCAGCGCCTCTACCGACTGATTGCGGAGCGCATCGCCGAAAAAATCCGCTCCGGCGAGTTCCTTGTCGGAACGCGTCTGCCCGCGGAGCGGGACCTCGCAGACATCCTGCAGGTCAGCCGCTCGTCTGTGCGTGAGGCCTTGATCGCACTGGAACTGAGCGGATACGTGGAAGTGCGAGTGGGCAGTGGCGTCTATGTGATGGCAACGCGCGGCAACGAAGCCAGCTTCGTAACGGACGCTGCTCGCTGTATCACCGAGCTGGCCAGCGACATTGGCCCCTTTGAATTGCTCGAAACGCGTTTACTGATTGAGCCCGAATGCGCTGCACAAGCCGCGCAGAAGGGCACGGACCAACAGCTCGCGAAGATTCGCGAAGCACAGGAATCGCTCTCAGAAGCCGGCGCCCCGAGTCACTACGACCGGGCATTTCATGCCGCCATCGCAGCCGCTTGTGGCAACGCCGCCCTGGATGCGGTGGTCTCCCATGTCTGGGACCTTGCGGAAGCCAGCCCCGTCTACGAGCGCCTGGACAAGCATTTCGTCGACAGCAAAGTCTGGGATGTCGCGCTCCTCGAGCACGACCGAATCGCGGATGCGATCCTTGAGCGGGACCCAATCCGCGCACGCCATGCAATGTACGCACATCTGATTGCCATCATGGCGCGCCTACGCGAAGACCTCGCCGGCAGCCTGCCTGACATCGCCGCACGGCCTGCTGCCAGCGGCAAGGTGCACCAATTGCGGTTGTCCCGATGAAGCCTCGACCCACTACCCCAATTCGAAACAAACCCTTCCTGGAGTCACCATGCGTCTTCTAAAGAGTCGATTGAGCACCTTGCTTGCCGCCACGGCATTTGCGGTCGCTACGCTGCCCGCGCACGCGCTCGACATCAAGCTCGGCCATGTACTGGCCGCCAGCCATAGCTGGCACAAGGCCGCAGAAGGATTCGCTGCCGAGGTCAAGGACAAAACCGCTGGCCGCGTCAATTTCATCCTGTTCCCCAGCGGTCAACTCGGCAATGAGAAGACCATGGTTGAAGGCATGCAGATCGGCAGCCAGGGCGCGGCGGTTATCGGATCGGGCTCGTTGCAGCCGGTGGACGCGCGCTTTGGCGTGGTTGAACTGCCATACACCTGGAACAACGCCGCACAGGCCTACAGAGCCTATGACGGCGACCTCGGAAAGGCGCTGGAGAAGATTGCCGATGGCAAGAACCTGGTGCTGCTGTCCTGGTGGGAGAACGGCTTTCGCCACATCACAAACAATCGCGGTCCTATCAAGACGCCGGCTGACCTGAAGGGCCTGAAAACGCGCGTCACGCCCGACAAGATGCGGCTCGACACCTTTACCCTACTGGGAGCCGCGCCCGCGCCGCTGGCATTCGGCGAGCTCTACTCTGCGCTGCAGCAGAAGGTGTTCGACGCCCAGGAGAACCCGCTGTCCATCATCTACACCTCGTCGTTCTTCGAGGTGCAGAAGTACCTGTCGCTGACGGGCCACGTGTGGAGCCCCGCGAGCCTGGTCGTGTCGAAGTCAGTCTGGAACCGCATCTCGCCCGACGACCGCAAGGCCATCAAGGCTGCCGCGGATCACTGGCGCGACGAACAACGCCGCATGATCACCGAAAGCGACAAGCAATACCTAACCCAACTCAAAGACAAGGGGATGTCGATTAACGAAGTGGACAAGGCTCCGTTCGCCACCGCCATCGCCCCAGTATGGAAGTCGTATGAGGCGACGTTCGGCCCGGAACTCATGGGTCTGGTGAAGAAGTACCGCGAGACAAAATAATGCTCACGCGCCTTTCATACGCCCTCTCCGCGCTGAGCAAGGCATTCGTCGCCGTCGCCTGCGCTGTGCTCGCGGTGCTGGTTACCGTCGTGGTATTCCAGCGCTTCGTCACGCACGACACACCGCGCTGGGCCGAGGAGCTGCCGCGTCTTGTGCTGGTGTGGTCCGCTTTCATTGGTGGCGTGGCCTGCAGCCGAGACCGCAGCCACCTAATGGCCGGCCTCCTGCCTTTCATCGTCAAGAACCCGCGAGTGCTAGGCATGGTAGACCGAGTCAACCATGTGCTGATCATCGCCGGACTGGTGGCCCTGGGTTGGGCTGGCTGGCAACTGGCGCAAATGACTATGGACCAGATGCTGCCCGCCATCAACGTCTCGGCCGGCGTGGTCTACCTCGCGCTGCCGATCGCCTGCGCGCTGACGGCTGTCGTCCATGTCGCCCAGCTCTTCGAGCCTTGGCCCCCGGCGCATGCCGAGTCTTTTTCCCTGGAGTAATGCGTGTCGAGCGGAGCTCTCTTTCTTATGGGCGTCTTCATGCTCACCATGCTGGTGGACTTGCCCATTGTCTATGGCATGGTGCTCTCGGGGCTTGCTTACCTGGCGCTTTTCGACGCCGCGCCGGTCGCCGTGGCCGCGCAGCAGTATGTCTCGGGCCTAGACAGCTTCACGCTGCTGGCCATCCCCCTGTTCATTCTTGCCGCCCAGTTGATGAACGGCGCGGGCCTCACGCAACGCATCGTGCGCCTGTGCGCGGCCATCGTCGGCGATATCAAGGGTGGGCTGGCCGTCGTCGCCGTTATGTCCTGCCTAGTCTTCGGCGCCCTGTCTGGCTCTGGGGTTGCCGACGTCGTGGCCATCGGCAGCCTGCTGCTGCCGGCAATGGCGCGCGCGGGCTACGACAAGGGCTTCAGTTGCTCGCTCGTAGGATGCGCCGGCACCACCGCTACCATCGTGCCCCCCAGCATCGTGCTCATCATCTACGGCACAACCACCAACACCTCGGTGGGCAAGCTCTTTATGGCAGGCATCGTGCCGGCCGTACTGCTGAGCCTGTCGTTGATCGTCATCGCTGTCTGGCAGGCACGCAAGTACAACTGGAGCGGCGGCAAACCCTTCGAGTGGGCCGAGCTTCGTGCATCGCTGGTCGATTCTCTGCCCGCGCTCATGGTGCCGGTTCTGATCATCGGCGGGATCCGTCTCGGTGTGTTCACGGCCTCGGAGGCCGCTTCCAGCGCCATCGCCTATTCGCTGTTAATCGGATTGTTCTGGTACCGCACGCTATCGCTGAGCGCCATCTGGAAGAGTCTCAAGTCGGCAGGCGAAGGCAGCGCGTCCATTTTGCTGATGATTGGCGCCTCGGGCTTTTTCGCGTGGATCCTGGTTGCAGAACAGGTGCCACAGGCATTGGCCTCGCTGCTGGCGAACTGGACCGACAGCCGCACCACGGTGCTGCTGCTCCTGACCGCCGTCTTGCTGTTGCTCGGCACGTTCATGGAGGCAATCCCAATCATCATCATCGTCGCTCCCGTCGTGATGCCGGTGCTCGCGCACTACCAGATCGACCCGGTGCACTTCGGCATCCTGCTGACTATCAACATGGCCATTGGCGCGGTCTCGCCGCCCGTGGGTGTGGATCTGATGGCCGCCTGCAAGGTGGGCGGCATCACGATGATGCAGACGTTGCGACCACTGACATGGATGATGCTTGCGATGGTGGGCGTGCTGATGCTCGTCACCTTCGTGCCTGATCTCGTGATGTTCCTCCCGAGGCATGTGCAATGATAATGCGCCCTACCCCCTCCCGCCGCCCGGTTACGCTGCGCCGAAGCTGGCTGTTCACCTCAGGCATGGACGAGCGCGCGCAGGCGGCCGCGCTTGCCAGCGGCGCCGACGTACTGGTTCCCGACCTTGAGGAGTTCACTGCGCCGGCCGACCGTCCCGTGGCGCGCCCACGCGTGGCCGCGCTGATGTCGCGCTGCCGCGCGCTGGGTATTGTCGCGGCGGTACGCATCAACCGACTAACTGGTGACGGCTGGGACGACCTGCGCGGCGTCATGCCTGGATCGCCGGACGCGGTTTTTCTACCCTACGTAGAGAGTGCCGACGAGATCGCCACACTGGATCGCGCCATATCGGCACTCGAAGCCGAGTTGGGACTGCCGAAAGGGACCACCGAGATCGTCCCGACCATTGAATCGGCGCTTGGCTTCATTCATATCCAGCACATCCTGGCAGCAAGCGAGCGCGTTCGTGCGTGCCTGCTTGCGGCCGAGGATCTCACGGCCGATCTCGGCGCCGAGCGCGGCCCCGACAGCCTGGAACTCAACCATCTGCGCAGCCGCTTCCACGTTGAGTGCCGGGCCGCCGGCCGCGTGGCCATCGACTGTCCGTACAACTACCGAGATATGCAGGCGCAGGCTGAGGATCTTGCCTGGGCCCGCCGCATCGGCCTCAAAGCCAAGTGCGCAGTGTATCCGGAGCAGGTCGCGCAGATTCATGCAGCATTCACGCCATCCATCGCGCAGGTTGAACTCGCAAAAGAACTGGTGGCGCGTTTCGAAGCAGCTCGCCGCGGCGAACCCATTGGTGACGCGCTCGTGGAGAGTCCCGACTACCACACGGCGCGGCGCCTGTTGACCCGTGACGCCGAATTTAAAACCTGGACCGCCTAGGCGCGGACCGAGACAGACTACGGAGAATCCCCTTGACATCGACTTTGCATTCAACGCCTGCTACCCTGCCGCGCCGCAACGGCGGCCAGATCCTGATGCAGCAACTGCGCATCCACGGCACCCGCCGCGTGTTTCTGGTGCCTGGAGAGAGCTACCTGCCCTGCATCGACGCGCTCAATGAGCACAAGGGTGCCATCGAACCCATTGTCTGCCGCCAGGAAAGCGGCGCTGCCTACATGGCCGAGGCAATGGGCAAGCTCACCGGCGAACCGGGCATCTGCTTCGTGACGCGTGGCCCCGGCGCG
Organism: Cupriavidus sp. FW305-F7; assembly: GCF_058782875.1. Classification (NCBI taxonomy): domain Bacteria; kingdom Pseudomonadati; phylum Pseudomonadota; class Betaproteobacteria; order Burkholderiales; family Burkholderiaceae; genus Cupriavidus; species Cupriavidus sp. FW305-F7. Next base: position 22,336 of record NZ_JBYSYC010000047.1, read on the forward strand.
ACCAATGCCAGCATCGGCGTGCACACCGCCTTCCAGGACTCGACGCCGATGATTCTATTCATCGGCCAGGTGGGCAACGACTTCTACGAGCGTGAGGCCTTCCAGGAGATCGACTATCGCCGCATGTTCGGCCAGATGGCCAAGTGGGTAGCGCAGATCGACCGTACCGAGCGCATTCCTGAGTACATCTCGCGTGCGTTCTCGATCGCCACCAGCGGCCGCCCCGGCCCCGTCGTACTGGCACTGCCGGAAGACACGTTGTGGGGCACAGCCGAGGTGGCCGACCTGCCGCGCTACACCCGCGCCCACAGCCACCCGGGTGCGGACGACATGCAGCGGATGGCGGAGCTGTTGGAGACCGCCGAGCGCCCCTTCATGATCGTGGGCGGCACGGGCTGGACGCGCGAAGCCATCAGCCATGTCGAGGACTTTGCCGTGCGCTTCCAACTGCCCGTGGGCACGGCATGGCGTCGCCTCGAGTGCTTCGACCAGCGCAGCCCCAACGCAGCCGGCCATGTTGGCTGGGCGATGACGCCCGAGTTGCGCCAGCGTCTTCGCGATGCCGATGTGGTCCTGGCCGTAGGCACTCGATTGGGCGAGGCAACCACCGAGGGCTACACCGTCATCGAAAGTCCAATGCCGCGTCAGAAGCTGATCCATGTCTACCCGGACGCCAGCGAACTTGGACGGGTCTTCGCACCCACGCAGGCCATTGTGGCGGACGTGTCAAGCTTTGCGAACGCCTTGGCGTCCCTCACGCCCCTCCAGCCCCTGCAGCGCAAGGCCTGGGTTGATTCTGCACGCGCGGAGTACCTGGCGAGCCTGAATCCACTGCCGGCCAAGGGCCCGTTCTCCCTTGACGAGGCTGCGGCCATCGCGGCCGAGCAGCTTCCGCGCGACGCCTGCATCACCGTGGGCGCGGGCAACTACGCGCTCTATCCGCACCGCTACCGCCAGTACACAGGCCCCGGTACCAGCCTGACGCCGACCGTCGGCTCCATGGGCTACGGCCTGCCTGCCGCGATCTCGGCCAAGCTCGAGAACCCGGACCGCACCGTGGTGTGCTACGCCGGTGACGGCTGCTTCCAGATGAACCTGCAGGAGTTGGGTGTCGCGCTCCAGTACCGCGTGGGCGTGGTCGTGCTGGTGTTCAACAACGGCATCTGGGGGACCATCCGCGCACACCAGGAACGTGAGTTCCCGGGCCGCGACATTGCACTGTCCTTCTCCAATCCGGACTTCGCGGCCCTGATACGCAGCTATGGCGGCCACGGTGAAGTGGTAGAGCGCACCGAAGACTTTTCTGCGGCACTGGCGCGGGCGTGCGCCTTCGCCGACCGGGAGAAGCTGCCAGCGCTCATCGAGCTGCGCTACGACGCTGACGGCATCGCCCCCGGTGAAACCCTCGCCGGCATTCGGGAGGCTGCCTATATTCGGCAACAGGCGGCCACATCCTCGAACTGACGCAGGAGCACCACATCATGAGTACATTCGATAACACTCAGAGTCTCGCCATCAACGGTCAGCGCCTGTGGCAGTCTTTGATGGACCTGGCCCGCATCGGCGCCACGCCCAAGGGCGGCAACGCCCGGCTGGCGCTGACCGCCCTGGATGGCCAAGGCCGCGACCTGGTGGTCGGCTGGATGAAAGACGCCGGCCTTGAGATCCATGTTGACCAGATCGGCAACATTTTTGGCCGCCGTGCCGGCCGCAACAACGCCTTGCCCCCTGTCATGACCGGCAGCCACATCGACACGCAACCGACGGGCGGCAAGTTCGACGGCTGCTACGGCGTGATGGCGGGACTGGAAGTGATGCGCACTCTCCAGGAGCGCGGCGTCCAGACCGAGGCGCCCCTGGAACTGATTATCTGGACCAACGAAGAGGGCTCGCGCTTCCTGCCAGTGATGATGGGCTCGGGCGTCTTCACTGGGCGCTTCACCCTGGACACCGCGCTCAACGCCCGCGACAGCGCCGGCCTGAGCGTGCGCGACGAGCTGGCTGCCATCGGCTATGCAGGCACCGAGCCTGTGAGCGAGCGCCCGGTCGGGGCCTACTTCGAAGCCCACATTGAGCAGGGCCCCGTGCTCGAAGCCCAGAACAAAGTCATCGGAGCCGTTACGGGTTCGCTGGGCGTGCGCTGGTATGACGTCACGGTCACCGGGATGGAGATGCACGCGGGCCCCACGCCAATGCCCGTGCGCAAGGATGCGCTCGTTGCCGCCTGCGAAATGGTGCAAACGGTGATTGGCATCGCCAACGACAATCTGCCGCATGGCCGTGGCACCGTGGGCGTGCTCAACGTGCACCCTTCGTCGCGCAATGTGGTGCCTGGCCGCGTGGATTTCACTGTGGATCTTCGTCATATCTACGCGGAAACACTGTCGGCGATGGACCGGCACCTGCGCGAGTCCTTCGCAACGATCGCGCAACGCCACGACGTGGAGCTCGATCTGCGCCTGGCTCAATACAACATGCCCACCCCATTCGCGCCGGAGCTCGTGGATAGCGTTCGCGAGAGCGCCGTGGGCCGCGGCTTGTCCACCATGGACATCGTCACCGGCGCGGGCCACGACGCCGTGCACATGGCCATGGCCCACCCCACGGCCATGATCTTTGTGCCATGCAAGGATGGCGTGAGCCACAACGAGATCGAGGACGCCCAGCCCGCGCATCTTGAAGCCGGCTGCAACGTCCTGCTCGATGCCATGCTGGCGCGTGCCGGCGTCGCGGCCTGATGCTGCTTCCAATCGGAGAAAACACATGGAACTGCACAACCTCGCCTACTGGCGGAGCAGGGCCGAAGCGATGCGCTTCGATGGCCTGGCGTACATCGACGGGGCCTACACTCCCGCCACCGACGGTGCCACGTTTGCCTGCATCAGCCCCATCGACGGCCGCAAGCTAGCCGACGTTGCGGCCTGTGGTGAAGCCGACGTGAACCGGGCGGTGGCAGCCGCGCGGCGCACCTTCGAATCCCGGGTCTGGTCTGGCCTGGCGCCGCGCGAGCGCAAACGGCGCCTCCAGCGCCTGGCCGCACTGATCGAGCAGCATGCCGAGGAACTCGCGCTGATCGAGGCCCTCGACATGGGCAAGCCGGTGCGCGACGCCCTGCTGTTCGACGTGCCCGAGACCGCGCGCTGCTATGCCTGGTACGGCGAAGCCGTGGATCAGCATTACGACGAAATTGCCCCCACCCACGAGGGTGCGCTCGCCACCATCACGCGCGAGCCCGTCGGCGTGGTCGCGGCCGTGGTGCCGTGGAATTTCCCGCTGATGATGTCGGCCTGGAAAGTGGCGCCGGCATTAGCCGCAGGCAACAGCGTGGTGCTAAAGCCTGCCGAGCAGTCGTCGCTTAGCGCGTTGCGCCTGGCGGCGCTCACCGCCGAAGCTGGCATTCCTCCGGGCGTGTTCAACGTGGTGCCCGGTCTGGGCGCGGTAGCTGGCCAGGCTCTGGGCCTGCACCCGGACGTAGACTGCCTGGCCTTCACCGGCTCGACCCTCACCGGCAAGCGATTCATGCGCTATTCCGCCGACTCGAACCTCAAGCGTGTCTGGCTGGAGTGCGGCGGCAAGTCCCCGCACATCATCTTCGACGACTGCCCCGACCTCGACCGCGCGGCGCTGGTCGCCGCCCAGGCCATCTTCGTCAATCAGGGCGAAGTCTGCATTGCCGGCTCGCGGCTGTACGTGCAGGAAGGCATCTACGACGCTTTCATGGAGCGCCTCACGGCACACGCTCAGGCAATGGCCCCGGGCGACCCGCTCGACCCCGAGGCCCCAATGGGCGCGATCGTCGATGAACGGCAGATGCAAGGCGTACTGGCCCGCATCGAGGCCGGTGTGCGCGAGGGCGCACGGCTTCGCACCGGTGGCCAGCGCGTGCGCAACGAGACGGGCGGCTACTACATCGAACCGACAATCTTCGACTGCGCCACCCAAGACCTGTCGGTGGTGCGCGAAGAGATCTTCGGGCCGGTGCTCGCGGTGCAGCGCTTCGCGACCGAGGAAGACGCCATCCGGCTGGCCAATGACTCGGTCTACGGCCTCGGTGCCGGCCTGTGGACCAGCAGCGTCGGCCGCGCCCACCGGCTCTCGCGCCGGATGCGCGCCGGGCTAGTGTGGGTCAACTGCTACGCCGACGGCGACATCACCGTGCCGTTCGGCGGCGTCAAGCAGTCTGGCTTCGGCCGGGACAAGTCCTTGCATGCACTGGAAAAGTACAGCGACCTGAAAACTACTTGGATCGATTTGCGGGATTGAACCTGAACCACGACGTGCCCTCCCCCGGGGGGCACGGTTGCCACACAACAAGAAATACTGAGGAACTGCCATGAACCGCCCCGTAGCCGCTGGAGAGCCAGCGAAAGCAACCCACAGCATCAAGCGCATCGCCGTTGCGAGCGTCATTGGCACCACTGTCGAGTGGTACGATCTGTTTATCTTCGCCACAGCGTCCGCGCTGGTCTTTAACAAGATCTTTTTCCCGGCGTTTGACCCACTGGTGGGCACGCTGCTGGCTTTCGGGACTTTCGCCTCGGCCTATGTCGCGCGCATTGTGGGCGCGGCGCTGTTCGGCCACTTCGGCGACAAGGTCGGGCGGAAGTCGATGCTGCTGGTCTCCCTCGTCATGATGGGCATGGCGACTTTTGCCATCGGCCTGCTGCCGGACTACAAGACGATCGGCGTCTGGGCCCCGATCCTGCTCCTGACGCTGCGCGTTATCCAGGGCCTCGCGCTGGGGGGCGAGTGGGGCGGCGCCGTTCTGATGGCCGTTGAGCATGCGCCCTCCAACCGCAGGGGATTGTATGGCTCCTGGGTGCAGATCGGCGTCCCGCTCGGCACCTTGATCGCCAACCTGGTCTTCCTGGTCAGCAATACGTTGATGCCCGCCGAAGACATGCTGTCCTGGGGCTGGCGCATTCCCTTCCTCGCCAGCATCGTGCTGGTGGGGGTGGGCATGTATATCCGCTTGAACATTGCCGAGACCCCGTCATTCAAGAAGGTCAAGGCAGCGGACGAGCAGGTCAAGGTCCCGCTGTTCGAAGTCTTCGCACGCAACTGGCGCCAGGTGCTGCTCGGCGGCGTGGCCACCATGTCCACCGGGACTTCGTACAACCTGCTGGTTGCGTTTGGACTGACCTATGGCACGCAGACTCTGGGCCACACCCGCAATGAGATGCTTGTGGTTGTGCTGGCGGCCTGCGCACTCTGCGTCGCCCTGCTGCCGCTCTTCGGCCGCCTTTCGGACACCTTTGGGCGCAAGCCGGTGATCCTCGCGGGCATTGCCGCTGAGGCTCTGCTGGCATTTCCGCTGTTCTGGCTCATGGATTCGCACGGATTCGTCGGGGCGCTTTTGGGCTATCTGCTGATGATGACCGCATTCGCTGCCAACTATGGCCCCATTGCCACCTTCCTGGCCGAACTGTTCGGCACCAAGGTCCGCTATTCGGGCCTGTCCATCGCCTACATGCTGTCGGGGCTGCTGGGTAGCGCCGCAACGCCCATCATCACCACCGCCCTTCTGTCAGCGACAGGACGTGGATCGTCCATCGCCTGGTACATGATCGGCTCGGCCATCCTGTCCGCCATTTCGTTGTGGCTGCTCGCAGAGACGCTGGGGCGGGAACGCGATGAAGGTGCCGTCACGCACTCGGCCGCAACGGTGGGGAGGGTGTCGTGAGCGTATCCCACATCCCTCCTGAACTGCTCGCCCGCCTGCGGGCGGTGAGCTTCCCCACTCTGGGTCATCTGCTGGAAGATGGGTTCGTCGACTCGGGTATCCGGGCACTCGTCCCGAACGTCAAGGTCGTCGGCCGGGCAGTCACCCTGCAGGTCACTGACACCGATGCCGTGGCCGTGAACCAGGCGTTGGCCAGCCTCACCCCCGGTGACGTGCTGGTGATCGACATGGGGGGCGACCATACGCACGCCCCCGTCGGTGCCGTGACCGCCTGCGCAGCAGCCAGCGCGGGCGCTGCGGCCATCGTGGTTGACGGCGTCGTCACCGACATCCTGGAGCTGCGCGAAACGAAGCTCCCGGTCTTTGCACGCGGCACGAGCCTGCTGACGACCAAGCGCCTGGGCGCCGGACGTAGCCAGCTCAACATCCCGGTGCGCTGCGGGGGCGCTGTCGCGCGGCCTGGTGATCTGGTCCTTGCGGACGACAACGGTGTGATGTTCCTGGACGCCGACACTGCCGCCCGCGTGGTCGACGAGGCGCTGGCCTCCGACCGGGCCGAGCCAGCCATCCTGGCCAGGTTGCGCGCGGGCGAACCAGTCACTCGCGTGTTGCTTGGCAGCTAAGACGACTTCCCCTTGCACTCCATCAGGAGAACCCCGATGTCCTCTCTATCCCTTTCCTCCCTGCGCACGGTGCCCGCGCTTGCATTCGCAGCGACCCTGCTTTCTGCCACGTTGGCCCCGGCAGGCAATGCGCACGCTCAGACGCACGGCGGTACGCTGTCGGCCATCGTCCAGCCCGAGCCGCCAGTGCTGGTCAGTGCGATCAATTCCCAGGCGCCCACCCAGTACGTTGCCGGCAAGATCTACCAGGGCCTGCTGACCTATAGCCCAGATCTCAAGCCGCAGCCCGAGCTGGCCAAGAGCTGGACGATCTCGCCGGATGGTCTGACCTACACCTTCGAGCTGCAAAGTGGCGTGAAGTGGCACGACGGCAAGCCGTTCACGGCTGCCGACGCGGCATTCACCATTGGTCAGCTACTGCCTGAAGTGCATGTGCGCACGCGCGCCGTGCTCAACAAGTACGTTGCCTCCGTACGTGCCGTGAGCGCATCCACGCTCGAGATCAAGCTGAAGGAACCGTTCCCGCCCTTCATCATGATGTTCGAGGTCGGCACGATGCCGATGATGCCCAAGCATCTGTATGAGGGCACGGACTATCGCAAGAATCCGGCCAACCAAACGCCGGTAGGCACCGGCCCCTTTATGTTCAAGGAGTGGAAGAAGGGTGCCTACATCAAGCTCGTGCGAAATCCCAACTACTGGAAGAAGGGGCTGCCCTACCTCGATGAACTGGTGTTCAACGTGATTCCGGATTCGGCGTCGCGTGCCGTCGCCTTTGAACGCGGCGACGTGCAGGTGCTGCGTGGCGGCGACGTTGACAACGTGGACGTCAAGCGGTTGCGCGCGATCTCTGGCGTCGAGTATACGACCAAAGGCTGGGAACTGTTCTCGCCGATGGCCTACCTCATCCTGAACCAGCGCAAGCCCCCGTTCGACAACGTAAAGGTACGCCAGGCCGCGATGCATGCGCTCAACCGCAAGCTCATTGCCGAGAACATCTTCTTCGGGCTGGGCAAGCCGGCGACAGGTCCCTTCACCTCCAACACGCTGTTCTACGACAAGAATACGCCGACGTTCGACTTCAACCTGAAGAAGGCCAGAGAACTCGTCAAGGAATCTGGCGTGGACGTGGCCAAGTATCCGGTCAAGATCCTCTCCACCTCCTATGGTGCCAACTGGGACCGCCTTGATGAGTACATCAAGCAGATGCTGGAGAGCATCGGCCTGAAGGTGAGCATCGAGTCGTCGGACGCGGGTAGCTGGTCCGGCCGCGTGAGCAACTGGGACTTCGACATGACGGTCACCTTCGCCTACCAGTACGGCGACCCGGCACTGGGTGTGGAGCGCTTCTACCGCAGCACCAATATCGTCAAGGGATCGCCCTTCGCCAACGTGCAGGGCTACAACAATCCCAAGGTAGATCAGCTCTGGATGCGCGGTGGCTCCACGCAGGTAGCTGCCGAGCGCCAAAGCGCCTACAGCGAGATACAGAAGCTGCTTACCAGCGAAGTGGCCAATGCCAACCTGCTGGAGATGGAGTTCCCCACCCTCTACCGCGCCAACGTGAAGAACCTCGTTACCACGGCAATTGGCCTGAACGAGTCGTTCGACAAGGTCTACATCGACAAAAAGTGAGCCCAGCCGTGGGCCGCAGTTGGTCGGCCCGCGGCTCCTACCTTGCGCCTGGAGCCCTCGATGAACTTCCTCTCCTTTCTGTCGTCCCGACTCGCAAAGGCCCTCGTGGTCGTGCTCGGTGTCGTCATTCTGAACTTCTTCCTCGTTCGCATGGCGCCCGGCGATCCGGCCACGGTACTGGCCGGGGAGGCCGGCGCTGGCGATGAGGTCTTCGTCAGTCAACTGCGCGAGCAATTTGGACTCGACAAGCCGCTCGTTATCCAACTCGGTACCTACCTCAAGGGAATCGCCCAGCTTGATCTCGGCTATTCCTACCGAAACCGGCTGCCGGTGCTGGATCTGATCCTCGACCGGCTGCCCGCGACATTCCTGCTCATGGGCGGCGCCTTCCTGTTCTCCATCGTGATGGGCGTGGCACTTGGCGTCCTGGCCGCCCGGACACGTTACGAGAACCGGCGCCGGTGGCTTGACAGCGCACTGATGTCCGGCGCCCTGCTGCTCTATGCCACGCCGTTGTTCTGGTTGTCGCTAATGGCCATCATCCTGTTCTCGGTCGTACTCGGTTGGCTGCCGGCTTTCGGCATGGAATCGATCGGCGCCAACCTGAGCGGATTCGACCGTATGCTGGACATCGCCCACCACATGGTGCTGCCCACGTTGTCGCTCGGCTGCTTCTTCATGGCCGTCTATGTGCGTCTCACGCGAGCATCGATGCTCGAAGCGATGGGCATGGATTTTGTGAAAACCGCGCGCGCCAAGGGCGTTCCGGCACGTCGTGTGATCCGCGTACATGTGCTGCGCAACGCCTTGCTGCCGGTCATCACCTTTGCAGGCATCCAGCTCGGCCAGATGGCAGGCGGTGCGGTACTCACCGAGACCGTATTCGCCTGGCCCGGCATCGGCCGCCTGATGTTTGATGCGCTGCTTCAGCGCGACTACCAGCTTCTGCTGGGCATCTTCTTCATGACCTCGGTCCTGGTCGTGACCTTCAACCTGGTGACCGACATCGTCTACCGGTTCGTCGATCCCCGCATCGCAGCCGGTCAAGGAGCACCCGCATGAAATCCTTCCTTCGCCGCTTCTCGCGCAACTACGGCGCGCTGTTTGGGGTATTCATCTTCCTGGCTGTCCTATTCTTCGCAGGAACCGCCTCGCTGTTCTACGAAGAGTCGCCGTGGACGATGGTCTCCTCGCCGCTGGTGGAACCGTTCACCGACCCGTCGCTGCCCTTCGGCACCGACATGTTGGGCCGTGACGTCACGGCCGGCATGCTCTACGGCGCGCGCGTGTCGCTGCTGGTTGGTGTTGTCTCCACCATCGTGGCCCTGGTGTTCGGCATCCTGATAGGCGCGGTCGCTGGTTACAGCGGCGGTCGGATCGATGATGGGCTGATGCGCTTCACCGAGTTCTTCCAGACCATCCCCCAACTGGCGATGGCGGTGGTGATCGTGGCCATTTTCAGCCCCTCGCTGGTGACAATTGTGGGAGCCATCGCGGTCGTGTCGTGGCCGCCGGTGGCGCGGCTCGTGCGTGCCGAGTTCCTGAGCCTCAAGCAACGCGAGTTCGTTCAGGCTGCCGTCGTGATCGGCCAGAAGCCGCTGCGCGTGATCCTCACTCAGATCCTTCCCAACGCGCTTTCGCCCATCATCGTCACCGCTTCGTTCATGGTCGCCACCGCCATCCTCACCGAGTCGTCGTTGTCCTTTCTCGGCCTGGGCGACCGCAACATGATGAGCTGGGGCTTCATGATCGGCGCCTCGCGCACCATGCTGCGCGAGGCCTGGTGGATGAGCGTGTGGCCCGGTGTCGCCATCCTCCTGACCGTGCTGGCCATCAACTTGATTGGCGAAGGCCTCAACGATGCCCTGAACCCGCAACTGCGCAAGCGCGGCGAATAGGAGATCCCCATGCCCCAGAAAGATCCATCCCAGGCGCCGCTGCTGTCGATCCAGCAGCTCAGCATCCCGCTGCCCCCAGGGGCGGACCGCTCCTATGCGGTAAAGGACATCTCGTTTGACCTGTTCCCCGGCGAAATCCTTTGCATCGTCGGTGAGTCGGGTTCGGGCAAGTCCATGAGCTCCAACGCCATCATGGGCCTGCTTCCCCCCGGCCTCGTGCCCGAAAACGGCCGGATTCTGTTCCAGGGCCGTGACCTGCTCCAGCTCGACGAAGCCACCCTGCTGTCCATGCGGGGCAAGGACATGGCCATGGTGTTCCAGGAGCCGCTGTCCGCGTTGAATCCCCTGATGACCGTGGGCGACCAGATCGCCGAAGTCATGCGCGTGCATCGCAGTCATGAGCCCGAGGCCTGCGAACGCCGCGTACTGGAGCTGCTCGAGTTCGTTGGTCTGCCTGATCCTGCGACGCTGCGCCACAGCTACCCGTTCCGCTTGTCGGGCGGCCAGCGCCAACGCGTCGTCATCGCGATGGCCCTAGCACTCGAACCCGGCTTGCTGATCGCCGACGAGCCGACCACGGCTCTGGACGTGACGACACAGGCGCAGATCCTCGCGCTCATTCGCCGCATCCAGGACGAGAAAGGCATGGGCGTGATGTTCGTGACCCACGACTTTGGCGTGGTGGCTGAAATTGCCGATCGCGTCGCTGTCATGGAAAAGGGCCGCCTGGTCGAGATTGGCCCCGCCGAGCAGGTGCTCAACGCGCCCCGGCACCCGTACACTCGGCGACTTATTGGCGCCGTACCCCGCGGCCGCGCACAGCGGACGTCGTCGACGCAGGCGGAAACCGTGCTGGCCGTGCGCAACCTGCGCAAGACCTACGCCACCGGAGGTGGCTGGTTCGCGCCTAAACGTGTGGTCCACGCGGTGAATGACGTGAGCTTCAGTGTTCGCCGTGGTGAGACGCTAGGGATTGTCGGCGAATCGGGCTCGGGCAAGTCCACCATCGGGAAGTGCCTGTTGCGCCTGACAGATATCGATGGAGGAGAGTTGCTGTTTGACGGCTGCAACCTCGCCACGCTGAGTGAACGCCAATTCCGTCCTCTGCGCCGCGACGTGCAAATGATCTTCCAAGATCCTTTCGCCTCGCTGAACCCCCGGCACACCGTCGGCCGGATCATTTCCGACGGGCCGGTCGCTAATGGCGTGCCCGTCGCCGCGGCGCACCGTCGCACCCGTGAGCTGCTGGAGTTGGTGGGTCTGGAGGCTTCGGCCTTCGACCGCTACCCCAACCAGTTTTCGGGCGGTCAGCGCCAGCGCATTGGCATCGCACGTGCGCTGGCGCTTGAGCCGAAGCTCATCGTCGCGGACGAATCCGTCTCAGCTCTCGACGTTTCGGTCCAAGCCCAGGTGCTGGAGCTGCTGGGCCGGCTGCAAAAGCAGCTAAACCTCGCGTTGATTTTCATTACACACGACCTGCGGGTTGCCGCCCAGATCTGCCACCACGTCATCGTCATGCACCGCGGCGGCGTGGTGGAGTCCGGCCCGCCCTCGCGCATCTTCGACGACCCGCAGCACGAATACACCCGCCGTCTTATTGGCTCCATTCCTGGACAGACTTGGGAGCCGCCAGTCGATGCTCCTGCTGCGGCCTGCGCGTGAACGGCCATCTATCGACAATCTCCCCCTCTTGAGGAGTGCAAGTGACCCTCTCCAACTTCGGCATCGCTGGCGTCCAGATGTACGTCTCCGCCTCACAAGACAACGTAGAACGCATGGGTGGCTACATGAAGCACATCAGCAAGCGTTTCCCCTGGGTGCGCATGGTGCTATTCCCGGAGTTGTGCCCGCTCGGTCCCAGCCGCGAGAAGGCTGAGGCGCTGCCAGGGCCGACCGAAGAGCGCCTGCGCGAACTGGCCCGCGAGACCGGCCTGTGGCTGATCCCCGGGTCGATGTTCGAATCTGTGGCGACACCCGACGGCACCGTGGTCTACAACACCACGCCGGTCATCGATCCGCACGGCAATGTGGTGACTCGCTGCCGCAAGCTGTTCCCGTTCCGTCCCTATGAAGCCGGCGTCGACGGCGGCACTGAGTTCTGCGTGTTCGACGTGCCGGATGTTGGGCGATTCGGGGTCTCGATCTGCTACGACATGTGGTTCCCCGAGACCACGCGGTCCCTGGTCGCCCTCGGTGCGGAGGTGATCCTTCATCCGACCATGACAGACACGATCGACCGCGACGTCGAACTGGCGATCGCCCGAGCCTCGGCAGTGACCAACCAGGTCTATTTCTTCGACATCAACGGTATCGGCGACGGCGGCGTCGGCCGCTCCATCGTCTGCGATCCGTCTGGATATGTGCTGCACGAGTCCCAGGCGGGTGATGAGATCATCGCCATCGAAATCGACCTGCAGCGCGTGCGCCGGGAACGGGAACGCGGTCTGCGCAGCTTGGGCCAGCCGCTGAAGAGCTTCCGCGACCGAGCGTGTGAGTTTCCCGTGTACGCGCGCAATGGGGCGAACGGCTATCTCCACACCCTTGGCCCGCTGACCAAGCCCGTCTGAGCATGCCTTGCCGTTGTCAGAAGAAACGTGGAACCAATCCTATGAGCCAGAAGATCCGCACCATCTCCGACATGCTGTTGATGTTCCACCGCAACGAGCGTCCCATCTATTTCATCAGCGCCACCAATTTCAACCTGCTCGGTGTAGATCGATGGGTCAACCGTTTCCGCTACATCAGCTACATCGACTGCTTCGACGGCAGGCACCCCAACGTCTTCGTTCCCAGCGAGACGCCCCATGAGGAGTTCGAGTCCATTGAGGACATTAACAACTACCTGCTGCAGCACAAGGAAGTGATCGACCTCATCGAGCGCCGCGGCGGCCGACCGGTGGCCACCTTCCTGATGTTCGACGAGAAGACCGAAGCGCTGGCTAAGGAAATTGGCATGGACGTATGGTTCCCGCCCGCAGCCCTGCGCCAGCGCTGCGACAACAAGATGGAGACCGTGCGCATCGGCAACAAGGCTGGCGTCCAATCGGTACCGAACACGCTCCAGAAGGTCACCAGCTACGAGGGACTCCTATGCGCCGCCGGCGCGGCGGGTCTCGGAACAGATCTCGTGGTGCAGTCAGCGTTCGGAGACTCCGGCCACACGACCTTCTTCATTGCCAGCGAAGCTGACTTTGAGAAACACAAGGACGACATCGTCGGCGAGGCCGAGGTCAAGGTCATGAAGCGCATCAACTGTCGCGGCGCTACTCTGGAAGCCTGTGCCACACAGTCCGGTACGCTAGTTGGTCCCCTCCTCACCGAGGTCGTGGGCGCGCAGGAGTTGACACCCTACAAGGGGGGCTGGTGTGGCAACGAGATCTTCCCTGGCGCGTTCTCGGAGGAGGTGCGTGCCAAGGCGCGCGATATGGCTGAGCGCTTTGGCAACCAGTTGCTCGAGGAGGGCTACCGCGGCTACTTCGACCTTGATTTCCTGGTTGATCAGGACACGGGAGAAGTCTATCTGGGTGAATTGAATCCGCGTATTTGCGGCGCCAGCCCGATGACCAACCACGCTGCCTTCGCCTACGCCGATGCCCCGCTGTTCCTGTTCCACCTGCTCGAGTTCTCGGGTATGCCCTTCGACCTCAACGTCAAGGAAATAAATGACCGCTGGGCGCAACCGCAATTCATCGACTCGTGGTCGCAACTCGTCATCAAGTCTACGCAAATTCAGGTGGACGAACTCGTTAGCGCGCCGCCGACAGGAATCTACCGGATGGCCGACGACGGCACCATTGGTTACCAGCGCTTCGATTATGAGCGCCGCGCTATCGACTCCGAGCGCGAGGCGTTCTTTCTGCGCATCTCAGGCCCGGGCGACTACCGCTACCAGGGGGCCGATCTCGGCATCCTCATTACCCGCGGCCGGGCGATGAAGGACAACTTCCGTCTCAATGTACGCTCGCGCGACTGGATCCGGGGGATCCAGCAGCTCTACGCCGGCAAGCCGTTCGTCCCCGCGGCCAACGAACCCGCCCCCGCCCCGGGCACGTTCAAGATCCTCTAATGTCATGACCCTCCATGCCGTTCACATTCCGGTGCGCTTCGAAGCGTGGGTGGAGGACCAGCCAGGTCCCCAATGGAGAGCGCGCTTCGACCGGTACTGGCCCGCCTACCGCACCTGGTTCCTGCGCACCGGTACGGTTGGTCGCCCGAGCTATCTCGATTGTCGCCGCGCACTGCGCAAGCACATGCCAGAGCTCGTTTCAGTATGGGAATCGCTCGTGGACCTGGCCGGCGGCGGTGACATCGAAGCGCGCTTTCTGTCCTTGTGGTGCCCGCCGCCGTACATCGGCGGCTGCACGCAAGCCATATGGACGGACCCTGCAGGCCACGAGGAGCCGGCGCTGGTGCGCAACTACGACTATGCGCCCGCCCTGCTTGAAGGCGACTGGGTGGCGACCCGCTGGCGTGGCCCGCGCGTCGTCGCCATGAGCGACTGCTTGTGGGGGGCGCTTGACGGCCTCAACGAAAGTGGGCTCGCCTGCTCGCTGTCCTTCGGCGGGCGTACCGTATCCGGCGAGGGGTTCGGGGTCCCTCTGGTACTGCGCTATGTGCTGGAGGTCGCCACCACGACCCGCGAGGCCATCCGTCTCCTCGAGCGCGTGCCCGTGAGTACCACCTACAGCATCACGCTACTTGATCGCCGGGGCGACTGGGCCACGGTATTCGTGGCGCCGGACAGGGCTACAGAAGTCCACCGCCTGGCCGTCATTGCGAACCACCAGAAGTGCGTCGAATGGCCCGAGCACGCCAAGGCGACCCGATCCGTGGAGCGCCAGCAGTGGCTCGAGGGCCGCATGACACAGCCGGGAAGTGCCCGCGACATTGCGATGGCGCTGACGCGTCCCCCGATTCTTCAGGACTCGTACCAACGCGGCTACGGAACGCTCTATACCGCCACCTACTGGCCTCGCAGCGGCGCGGTCGAGATGCAATGGCCAGGGAGAGAACCGTGGATGCAGTCGGTGGCCACGTTCGCCGAGAGCGAGCGCACTGTCCTCTTCTCGTTTGCGCCCGGTGAGCCGCGCCAGCAGTGACCGGCCGATTTCAAGACTAACCAAACGAGGGCGAGGGATTCCGCGACTGGTGACCGTGATATCCCAACACCTTTCCTCTCATGAGACCACACCCGCATGCCCGTCAAAGCTAGTCTGCTCTCCGAACTGCTGTTGCAAAAACGCGCCTGGACCCCTGGGGCGGGCACTGGCGACTGCATGCATCGGGAGCTCTATGAATTCATCAAGCGGGAGATTCTTGAAGGAAGCCTGTCGGGCGGCAGCCGGCTTCCACCGTCCCGTCTATTGGGGCAGGAACTAGGCGTCTCTCGAAATACGGTCCTCAACGCCTACGATCAGTTACTGGCCGAAGGCTACGTCACCGCCACCGTGGGACGCGGGACTTTCGTGGCGCATGTCCCGCTTCGAACCGCCCACCCTGCACCTGATCCCGCGGGCCGTATTCATGGGCAACTCACAACTCAATCCCCGAGCCTGTCTGCGCGAGGCACCCAGTTGCTGGCACACCGGGGGGCCTCAAACCGGCAATGGGGCGCCTTTGTCGCGGGTGTTCCCGATGTTTCGCTCTTCCCTCGCCAGATCTGGTTGCGACTACTGAACCGGCACTGGCGTCGCCCCGGCGCGGAGACGCTCAGCTACAACACGGTCGGCGGCCATCCAGCGCTGCGGCGTGCGCTTGCTGAGCACCTCCATCTTTCACGTTCCGTGCAATGCGATCCAGAGCAGATCGTGATTACCTCGGGTATTCACCAGGCCATCGATGTCGTCGCTCGTCTGCTGGGCGACCCGGGAGACCGCGCTTGGGTGGAAGACCCCGGGTACTGGGGAACGCGCAGTGTGCTCACCAGCAATGGCATTGAGGTTGTGCCGGTCGCCGTCGATGCCGACGGCATGGCACCCAGCGACGCGCACCTCAACGGTCAGGCGCCGCGCTTTGTCTTTACCACCCCCTCCCATCAGTATCCTCTGGGAATGGCGATGAGCGTGTCGCGCCGGTTGATGCTGATTGACTATGCACAGCGTGCGGGTTGCTGGATCATTGAGGACGATTACGACAGCGAGTTTCGCTTCGAGGGCCGTCCGCTGGCATCGCTACAAGGACTGGACAACAATGAGCGGGTCATCTACATGGGCACGTTCTCGAAAACTCTGTTTCCGGGCATGCGAACGGGCTACATGGTGCTGCCGAGATCTATCGCGAAGTGTGCCATGCATGCATTGGCGGAGCTGTACCGCGAAGGACAGCTCGTCCAGCAAGCGGCACTGGCTGATTTCATGACGGAGGGCCACTATGCGGCGCACATCCGCCGCGTGCGGCATGTTTACGCCAAGCGCCATGGACTGCTGCGCCAGTCCATCGCTGCGCATCTTGGGCCCGACTGGCCGGTCGCCGCACAGGATGCCGGTCTCCATCTGGTCTTGCTGCTCCCCGACGACATGGACGACGTAGAGATCAGCCATCAGGTTCAAGCCCGGGACGTTGCCGCGAGACCGCTGTCGCATTACTATCAGAGCCAGAATGCGCACAACTTCCGCAAGGGGTTGCTCCTGGGCTATGCCTGCGTTCCCGACAATGCCATCGACCAGGGGGTGCAAGTCATCGCTCGCGCCATCCGCGAAGCACAGGTGCCGCGCTGCACTACTGCCGGGCACACCCAGTATCACTATCCCTTCCAGAGCGAAAGGTCGCCACAGGAGTCTTGGCCGTCGCCGTCGCCCCTGTGATTCTTCGCCTCGCTTAGCTCAGTGCAAGCGGCCGTTTGTTCGGACTCAGCAATGGTCGCGAACATCGAAGCGTTGCTCGCCAGCTAGCCCGCGATAAAGTCAAGACTGAACTTTCGGATCGTGGAGCTCCACCACCATCTCGATTTCCACGCAAGCACCTAGCGGCAATTGTGCCACGCCAAACGCGCTCCGCGCGTGGCGACCGACCTCTCCGAACACCTCGCGCAGCAGCTCCGATGCGCCATTGGTCACCACGTGCTGCTCCGTATAGTCCGTCGAGGAGTTCACCAGGCTCATGACCTTGACGATCCTCTTCACGCGGCACAGATCTCCGAGGAATCCATGCAAAGTAGCTACCAAGTCCACGGCAGCTGCCCGCGCCGCCGCTTTGCCTTCCTCTGTGCCGATGCCCCCCCCAAGCTTTCCTTGCCACGATGCGCCGCTCCTGCGCGCGATATGGCCAGAAACAAACACCAGGTTGCCGCTTTGGACCGCCATCTCGAACGCGGCGCCCGGCACCAGTATCGGATCGAGCTCTATGCCCATTGCTGCGAGTCTTTCGTAGGGTGTGAGCATTTCGATTGTCTGAGTGGTCATAGGGTAGTGTTCCTTTCAATCTGGCCAGGCGAAGGCCTTCTCGTCGGCACGCCTGGCATTCATTTGTGAGCTTCGAGTTCGGGGATCAGTTCACCCCGCAACGCCTTGAGATGCTTGTAGACGGTTGCCCGTCCCATTCCGAGCAGGTTCGCCACATAGTTCGCTGCGCTCTTTCCCTTGAAGGCCCCCTCGATGTAGAGCGCTTCGACAAGTTCGCGCTTGTGGTCTCGGCTCAACGAATTGATCGCAAGCTGGCGCTCTTGCAGCCATCGGTGCAGAAACACGTTGATACGCTCCTGCCAGTCATCCTTGAACAGGTCGAGAGGATGCGAAGGCGCTACTCCGACACCACGTACGAAGAGTTCCAGTACATTACCGATTTCCTCGAATACCGCGATATTGAAGTTCACGCACATGACCCCGGCCATCGCCCCCTTGTCGTCCTCCAGCGTGACGCTCACCGAGCGCATCCGACGTCCATCCCAATTGACCTTCTCGTAGGGGCCATAGAGCCTCTTGGCCGGGTCTATATCGAGTTCATCGATCGCCGAATCGTCCCCCACTTCCCGCCGCGAAAGATTGTTGGCGATGTAGACCACCTTCTTACTGGCAGTATCGTGGATGACGACCTCAGCATATGGGAAAAAGAGCAAGGCCAAGCCATCCGAGATCGGCGCATATCGCTTGACTAACACATCTGCATTCCCGGTCTTCCGCTTCCGATTCATTGTCGTTCCTTTTTGCCAACACTGACTTCGCCAACAAGATACCGCAATCGCGGTCGACGAATTGCCATGGCAGCCTGAAACGCCTATTTGAGGTTGCTCGACAGAAACTGCCTGAGTCGGTCCGACTGGGGATTGGCAAACAGCTTCTCGCCGGACCCGGACTCTTCGACCTTGCCACGGTGCAGGAACATGACTTGCGATGAGACCGAGCGCGCAAAGCCCATTTCGTGGGTAACCACCACCATCGTGCGACCCTCGGCGGCCAGTTGCTGCATTACCTTCAGCACTTCGCCGACCAGTTCCGGGTCGAGCGCCGACGTCGGCTCATCGAAGAGCAGGACGTCCGGCCGCATGGCCAGCGCCCGGGCAATGGCAACGCGCTGTTGCTGGCCGCCGGACAGGTGGGCGGGATACGCCTGGCGTGTACGGGCGTTCAGGCCAACCTTGTCCAGACAATGCGCCGCCCACTCCTCCGCTTCTTTTCGCGCTACACCCAACACATGGCGCGGAGCTTCCATCACGTTCTGCAGCACTGTCATGTGCGACCACAGATTGAAGTGCTGAAAGACCATGGCGAGCCGGGTACGAATCCGCCGCAGTTGCCTAGCATCGCTGACGTACATCTTGCCGTCCTTGCCGCGATGCATGCGAATCGATTCGCCGCTTACAACGATGTCGCCGGCATCGGGCTGCTCGAGAAAGTTCAGGCAGCGCAGAAACGTGCTCTTGCCCGAGCCGCTGGATCCGATGATCGAGATCACATCGCCTGACGCGGCAGCCAGTGACACGCCGGATAGTACCTCGTGGTCGCCATATCGCTTGTGGATGCCAGTAGCGGCAAGCGCCGGCATTACAGCGGTGGACCGAACCGGAACAGGTTCCGGCGTAGCCATCTTCAGTGCTTGTGTCGACATCATGTCTTCTCCGTCGGCCGCAGAAATGCGAGCCATTTGTACTCTGCCTTTTTGAACAGGTGGACCACCGCCAGTGAGATCACCAAGTACAGTGCCGCGGCTAGGCCAAACGCTTCGAACGAGCGATAGGTGGCGGCATTGACATCGCGCGCCACCTTGAGTAGGTCGGGTACCGTGGCAACAAAGGCAACGCTGGTAGCATGCAGCATCAGAATCACTTCGTTGCCATAGTTTGGTAACGCCCTGCGCAGCGCCGAAGGCAGGATCACCCGCAGATAGAGTTTCCAGCGCGACATGCCGTATGCGCGCGCTGCCTCGACCTCGCCGTAGGCAGTGCTCGCGATGGCGCCGGCAAAGATCTCCGTCGTGTACGCGCAGGTATTCAACGCAAATGCGAGGATTGTGCAGTTGAATCCATTGCGGAAGAATTGGTTCAATACGTCGATATCTCGCACCGTGGCCAGCCCGTATACGCCCGAATAGATCAGCAACAACTGCACGTAAAGCGGAGTGCCGCGGAAGAGATAGGTATAAAGGCGTACCGGCGTTGCCAGCCAGCGGTTTGACGATGCTCTCGCCACGGCCAGCGGCACTGCTGCCATGAAGCCAATGGCCAGCGACAGCACCAACAGCCACAGGGTCATTGCCAAGCCGGTCATCTTGCCGCCGTCGGTATAGAGATATACCTTCCAGTATTCGAATAACATGTCCATCAGAGTCTTGCCTCCCTGACACCGAGTGAGTAGCGCTTGCCCAGCCAGATCAACACCAAATTAGAAGCCGAGGTCAAGGCCAAGTAGATCACTGCCGCGACCAGGATGAAGTGGAACATGCTGAAGGTGCTCTTGCCTGCGTCTTGCGCGACCTTCACCAAGTCCGTCAGGCCAATCAGTGACACCAGTGCGGTCGCCTTCACTAGGACCTGCCAATTGTTGGCAATGCCCGGCAACGCAAAGCGCATCATCTGAGGAAATAGAATCCGCCGAAACACCTGGAATCCCGTCATTCCTACCGAAACCCCCGCCTCGAGTTGGCCGGCTGGCACGGAGAGGAACGCACCGCGGAACGTCTCGGTAAAGTACGCGCCATAGATGAAGCCAATGGTCAGTACGCCGGCTACAAACGGATCGATGTCGATTTGGCCGATCCCGGCGTAGTCGGTCAAATGATTTAGCCACATCTGGATGCTATAGAACAGCAACAACATCAGCACCAGATCCGGCACACCGCGTATCAGCGTGGTGTAGAGCGCGGCGACCCGATTCAGGCCCTTGCGTCTAGCCACCTTGGCGCTTGCACCTAGCAGGCCGATGAGAACCGCCAGTAGTAGGGACAGGAAAGCAAGCTTGACGGTCTGCCAGGTCCCTTCGGCAATGACCGCACCATATCCATGAAGCATTTGTAGTCTCCCTAGTTATGCCATCGGGCGCTCACCCGAAGCGGGCCGGACGGTACGGCGCGGGATCCGTGAACGGCTTCTCGCCGGTCATCATCTCCGCCAGCAGCCGGCCAGTAACCGGGCCGAGCGTCAGCCCGTGATGGTTATGGCCGAACGCGAACCACAGCCCGAGGTGGCGCGACGCCGGGCCAATCACCGGGCGCATGTCCGGCGTACAGGGTCGATTTCCCATCCAAGGTTCCTCATCCAGCCGCCTGCCCAGTCCAAAGATGGGCTTCGCCTGGCGCTCTGCCCGGTCAAGCTGGATCGTGGTCGGCGGACGGGATGGGCTCGTCACTTCGACGCCCGTTGTAAGCCGCAGTCCCCGCTGCATGGGCGCCACCACGTAGCCGACTTCAGCATCGGCGATTGGATATCGTTGCGGATGGCGGGTCTCGGCCTGGTAATGCATGTGATACCCGCGCTTGGGGCGCAGTGGGATCCGGTAGCCAAGCGGCGCGATCAGCTCCGTGGACCAGGGTCCCTGCGCCACCACCACCTCAGCGGCTAACATGTCGCCACCGGCCTGCAAACGGACTTGCCAACCTTCCGCGCGCTTGCTTAGCGCCTGTACGGTGTCGCGTTCGATACGGCCGCCCATAGATTCGAACAGGCGAGCATAGCCCTGCGTCAGCCGGCCTGGGTCGGTCACACTGCGCGGGTCGATCCAATGAATTCCGCCGATGAAGCCCGGGCCAAGGCCCGGCTCGGTCGCCTCCATTCCGCGCTGGTCCAATGCCGCCATCGCCAGCCCGTGCGCATCCCCAAGTGCCCTACACACTTGAAGGCGACGCTCGAGCGCAGCCTCGGTCCGGTACGCCTCAATCCAGCCGTCAGGTTTCACCAGTCCCCCGAGGCCTCCCAGCTCGATCAGTTTGTCGTGCTCCGTGACACTATTGGCAATAAGGGGCAGCATATCGGCGCTTGCGCGGGCCAGCCTCGCCGGCGCAGATTCGCGCCAGTATCTGAACAGCCATGGCGCAAACGACGGCAAGGATCTCGTGTCGTAGCGCATGGCTGTCTGCCGGTTGGTCGCGTAACGCACGATGGTGAGCAGGTCACGCGGGAAAGCATAGGGTACGACCGAGGCTCGCTCGATCAGCCCCGCGTTCCCATGGCTCGTTTCTTCGCCGGGCAGACGGCGGTCGATTACGACCACGCGCCGCCCGCGCTGTGCGAGGTGAATGCCGACACTCACACCTACAATCCCGGCTCCGATTACAACGACATCTGCGTCCACGCTGCCCCCTCCGATCCACTTCTTTTGCCACCGACAAACGACAAGGCTTACCGTCAATCTTTGACAATGATGTCTCGCTTGAAGTACTTGTGCGAAAGCGTCGACAGCGTACCGTCCTGCTTCAGTGCAACGATTGCGCCCTGCAGCTTCTCGCGCAACGCGCTGTCGCCCTTACGGATGCCAAGGCCGGTACCGATCCCAAGCGTCGACGGATCAACCAGCGGCTCGCCGGCGAACTCGAAGTCGCGCCCTTCGGGCTTGCTCAGTAACCCGTCCAGTGCCGTCTGCGATTCTTGAACCGCGCCGTCGATGCGCCCGGCAATCAGGTCCGCAAAGACCTGCGCCTGATCCTGGTAGGAAACGATTTCAGTACCTGTTTTCGACCAATGTTTCTGCAAGTAGGCCTCCTGCGTCGTTCCACGCATCACGCCCACCGTCTTGCCCTTCATCCCGGCTGGCGTGGGCTGCAGTTTTGTCGACTTGCGCGCTACCAACTGAATCGGCACCACGTAGATCGGCGCAGTGAAGTCAATGACCTGCTTACGCTTCTCGGTAATGTTCATCGCCGAGTTGACCACGTCGAACTTGCGCGCCTGCAGCGCGGGAATCAGCCCGTCGAAGTCGTTCTCCACCCAGACGCATTTGGCATTGAGCTTCTTGCAAATGGCGTTACCAACATCGATGTCGAAGCCCTGCAATTCGCCGGAAGGGGCTTTGCTTTCGAATGGCGGATACGTCGGGTTCAGGCCCATGCGCAACACCTGAGCCGATTGTGCGCCCGCTGTGCCGGCGAATCCCAAAGCAGCCAGAAGGCTCGCCAGCAGTTTCGTATTCCAGTTCATCGCGTCTCCTTTGATTGTTTCGCTGGCGGCTTCCGCCAAACCAGCATGACGATTCGTGGAAACGAAATATAGACAACTAATCTATTCTGGACAATCGGGTATACGATAGAGCAACTCGCCAATCGGGCGCAAATGCAGCACAGACGCGGCGCGCGAGCATTGGTCTGGTACCTGCACGTGGAATTGGCTCTTATCAGCGCCACGCCCAATGACTACCATGGACGCGGAACGACCTGTATTCGCGAAGAGGAACGGCATTGAGCACCGGCATGGACGCACCGCACGGGGGATCGCCCTGGCACCGAATTGCCGGTGCCGCGTCGATTCATGTGATCCTGCCCGGGGATCCGGCATACCTGCCGGCGGACGTGGCCCTGCTGCGGCAAATTCTGGAATTGGCAGGTACCGAGCATGAGACGCTGCGTGTCTCAACTCTGACGCCTCAGGCCGCGACGCTAGCCCCGCCGGATGTACTGATCCTATGGCAACAAGAGCCGGACTGGCTTGCGGCGCCGCAACTCGAGTCACTGGTCGAGCGCGCCACGTATGTCATCGCCGTTGGCGCGGCGGTGTTATGGATGATCAACACTGGGCGCGCCAAGGGCATCCGCGTCGCGCCGCACTGGATGCAGGCAGCCCAACTCGTGGCCGAATCCGACAGTATTCTCTCGCCAGCCATCATTGAGCACGCGGGTCGATGGACCACCTGCTGCGGTGGTGCGGCGGTCATCGACCTAGCTTTGATTTTCCTGCGCGACGTACTGGGAACGCGTGCCGCTGCCGACCTCCAAGCTCGCCTCTGCGTCGGGCAAGTGCGTGCGCCCGCCGACCTGCAACGCCCCGCCGATCCAGTGTCCGCGGGGCACCCGCCGGCCTTGGTCGAAGCTATCGCGCTGATGGAGGCAAACCTCGAGGAGCCGCTGCAGGCTGACGAGATCGCACGATTAGCCGGCGTTTCTCGGCGGCAGTTGGAACGGATTTTTCGGCAGTGTCTCGGCACTGCACCGTCGCGACATTACATGGAACTTCGCCTAGCCCATGCACAGCGGTTGATTCGCGATTCCCGCCACTCGCTGCTGCAAATCGCACTGATGTGCGGCTTCTCCTCCGGCCCGCATTTTTCCACGGCGTACCGTACGGTGTATGGCACGACGCCACGTGAGGAGCGGCAGCGCATCTTGGCTGGCGGCGCGCCCTGAAGGCTAAGGCACGACGTCAGCTGCTTTACGCAACGACGCAACGACGCAAAATCTCGTCGCAATCCTGAACGGCAACCGCGCAATTTATCCGTAGAGTGACATCCGGATAGTTGATGGAGCTTCCCCGCCATGTGGATTGCACGCCCCGCCGCCGATGACGATGTGCCAAGCCTGATGGCGCTTGCGGAAATGGCTCCCCCGCATGTCCATACACTCCCCCGTACGCACGACGCCATTGAAGAAGCCATCGCGCACACGCGTGAGGCCCTGGCCCGACTGGTTGATGCCCCTGCAGACGAGCACTACCAACTCGTACTGGAAGACGACACCGGTGCCATCGTCGGGACGGCGGCCATTGCCGCCACGGCAGGATCCGCAGGCGCCTACTTCTCTTATCGCAACGATGTCGTACACCACGTCTCTCGCGACCTGCGAATCGCCAACAATGTCCATGTACTGACACTGAATTCAGACCTGACGGCACATTCCCAACTGTCCGGTCTGCAGGTTTCGTCCGGGCATGCCGCTGCCGCAACGCTCTTGTCGCGGGCGCGGCTGATGCTGGCGGCGGCCGACCGCCGACGCTTCGCCGACAGCTTCTTCGCCTGCCTGCCGGGGCAGACCTTCTCCGACCATACATCGCCCTTCTGGGACGCAATCGGTCGCAAGTTCTTCAACATGGATTACCTGTCTGCCGAGCGCGCGGTGCGTGGCGCCCGCAATGGGACTCTGATTGTGGAGCTGATGCCGCACTACCCAGTCTACGTACCACTTCTGCCCGAAGCCGCTTGTGAAGTCATAGGCCAGCTCCATCCGGCAGCGAGCACCGCCTTCGACATCCTCGCGGGGGAAGGCTTCGAGGTGGATCGCTACGTCGACATCTTCGATGGAGGCCCCGTGCTCGAAGCTCACGCATCGCGCCTGCGCACCCTGTCGACGACCCGCACGCTGACCGTCGCGGAAGCCGTCGATAGCCGTCCGGGCGAAACCTGTCTGATTGCAACGGCCACCGCGACCCAGGCCTTCCGCTGTGCGATGGCACCGGCTACGGTTGAACTCGATCGGGGCCGAATCCTTCTTTCCGCCGCGACGCAGGACGCGCTCCACGTCGGCACCGGCGATGCCGTCATCGTTGCATCGGCCTGATGCGTCAGGGGAAACAAACATGCTAGTACTGCGTGCGATCCGTTTTGCTGACCTGCCCGCCCTCCTCTCCCTCGCCGGCCGTGTCGGGCCAGGAATGACGACACTGAAGGCCGACCCTGACGCGCTCGCGAGGCGCATCGTAACGGCCGAGGCCTCCTTTGCCGGCACGATTGCCCCCACCGAGCGCGACTATGTGTTCGTACTCGAGAACACCCGCAACGGCGACATCGCCGGCGTCAGTGCGATCAAGGCCGCGGTCGGCCTCGACGAAGCGTTCTACAGTTTCCGCCTTGGCCAGCTCGTCCATTCGAGCCGGGAGATCGGCGTGTACTCGAACAAGAAGACACTTTTCCTGTCGAACGACCTCACTGGCTGCGCCGAACTGCGCACGCTCTTTCTCGACCCTTCGCACCGGCAGGGACACAACGGCAAGCTGCTGTCCAAAGGTCGCTTGATGTTTGCCGCCAGCTTTGTCGATCTGCTACCGGACGTCCTCTGTGCGGAACTACGTGGCTACCTGCGCCCGGATGGCACCTCGCCATTCTGGGAAAGCCTAGGCCAGCATTTCTTCAAGATGGATTTCTCTGTCGCCGACGACCATAGCGGCGGCGGGGCAAAGTCGTTTATTGCCGAACTGATGCCACGCTTTCCTATCTATGCGGACTTCCTGACCGAGGAAGCACAAGCGGTCATCGGGCGTGTCCATGCATCCACGGAGCCCGCCCGCCGCATGCTCGAGCAAGAAGGGATGGCCTATGAAGGCCTGGTCGACATCTTCGATGCCGGCCCGGTTGTACAGGGCCACATCCGGCACCTACGAATTACCAAGGAAAGCACATTAGCAATTGCGTACCCGGCGCCGGATGGGACGCGCGCGCTGCACGCCGGGGCTCCGCAGCTAGTCTGCAATACGCGTCTGGCGGACTTCCGCGCTATCGTCACCGATGCTGCACCTGCATTTGGGAGGCTATCGCTTACGCACGAGGAATGCGCCGCCCTGGCCGTCGATGCAGGCAATCCGGTGCGCGTCGCCACGCTCAAACCAGGAAACATCGCTCATGGCCAGCCTACTTGACACTTGCACTTCATCGACCTGTGAGGCCCGAGAATTCAACTTCGACGGACTGGTCGGCCCTAGTCATCACCATGCCGGGCTAGCGAGCGGCAATGTCGCCTCCATGCGCCACCGTGGCACGGTATCGAACCCACGCCTGGCAGCGCTGCAGGGGCTGGAAAAAATGCTCGCACTTCATCGTCGCGGCGTTCCCCAAGCTATCCTGCCCCCACTGTCGCGCCCAAACCTGCGCCTGCTGCGCCAACTGGGCTTTCGCGGGAATGATGCCGCGGTACTCGCCGAAGCCGCACACGCGGACCAGCGGCTGCTTTCCGCGGCGTATTCCGCTTCCTCAATGTGGGTGGCGAACGCGGCAACGGTCAGCCCTGCAGCTGATTCGGCCGACGGCAAAATGCATTTCACCCCGGCCAACCTGAGCGCCAAACTGCATCGATCCATCGAACACCCCGATACTACCCGACTGCTTCGCGCAATCTTCGCTGATCCGGCGCGTTTCGTCGTGCACGATGCGGTCCCGGGAGCCACGTCGCTCGGCGATGAAGGCGCGGCCAACCACACGCGGCTAACGGCGGGTCACGGCCTGCCCGGCGTGCAGTTGTTCGTCTACGGGGGAGAAACCTTTGGCGCAGAACCCAGTGCTCGTCAGCGCTTTGACTCTCGCCAATATGATGAGGCCAGTCGCGCCATTGCGCGCCTGCATTGCCTCGATTCGTCTCGTGTGCTCTTCGGCAAGCAGTCCGCCGCGGCGATCGACGCCGGCGTGTTCCACAACGACGTGATTGCCGTTGGCAACCTCGACACCCTTTTTTACCATGAGGCCGCCTTCGAGGACGAGTCTGGCCTGATTGGCGCGCTCAGACGGAGTTGCGAGGCCGTCGGCTTCACTCTGCGAGCCATCCGGGTCGATTCCCGGGAAGTTTCGCTCGACGACGCCGTCTCCACGTACCTGTTCAACAGCCAACTGCTGCGCGATGCGCAGGGTCGCACACTGATTGTCGTGCCACAGGAGTGCCTTGAGCTGCCTGCGAGCCGGCACTACCTCGAGGCGATCTCTGCCCCCGGCGGCGCGGTCGACGAGGTGCTGTCGTTCGACTTGCGTGAAAGCATGCGCAATGGTGGTGGCCCGGCTTGTCTGCGGCTTCGAGTCGTGCTCGATGACGGCCAGGCGGCAGCCATCCGTGCCAACGTCTTCTTCAGCGAGGAACTTCACGCGCGCCTCACAGACTGGGTCTGCCGTCACTACCGCGACCGCTTGCTGCCGCAGGACCTCGCGGATCCAGCTCTGCTTGACGAGATTCGGCGCGCGCTACAGGAACTGGAGACGATCCTCGCGCTTCCGGGCTTTTACGCCGAATCCTGACATCCGACGCATCGATCTACGGGCGCGGCAATTCGAAAACATCTGCAACACATCGACATGGAAAACAACGCATGGGTGGAGGTGGACCTCGGCAAGTTTGAGGCCAACGTCCGGGGCATACAGACGCGTATCGGCGATAAAGCCGAGATGTGTGCCGTGATGAAGGCGGATGCCTGCGGGCACGGTATCGCGCTGCTGGTGCCTACGCTGGTTGCTCTTGGCGTGTCGTCAATCGGCATCGCGAGGAATGACGAGGCGCGACAGGTCCGCCAAGCTGGCTTCACGGGCCGTCTACTGCGCGTACGCGCCGCCACGCTGGCTGAAATTGAAGACGGACTGCCATATGGTCTGGAAGAAATTGTCGGCAACCTCGACTACGCCCGGCACATCGACGCCCTTGTGCACCGCTACCGGCGCGTGGCCCGCGTGCACCTGGAACTGAACTCCGGCGGCATGAGCCGCAATGGCTTCGACCTCGACTCGCAACCGGAGCGCGAGAAGTGCCTGGCCGCCGCCGCGTTGCCACACCTACGGGTAGTCGGCATCATGACCCATTTCCCCGTACAGGAGGTTAGCGACGTCGAACGCGGCCTCGCCCGTTTCCGGGATGAAGCCGCATGGCTGATTGCCAGCGCCAGCATGGTGCGCAGTCAGATCCAGCTACACTGCGCCAACTCTTTTACCACGCTGGAAGTGCCGGCTGCCCACCTGGACATGGTACGCACAGGTGCCATACTGTTTGGCTGCCTGCCAGCCTATCCGGACTTCCAGCCAATCGCCAGCCTTAAGTCGCGCGTGGCGTCGGTGAATGCCTATGCCGCTGGCAACACCGTAGCCTACGACCGCACCCTGTGTCTGTCGCGCGATTCGCGGCTTGCCAATATCCCCGTCGGATATGCCGATGGCTATCGGCGCGCGTTATCGAACCGCGGCCAAGCACTGATTCGCGGCAGGGTCTACCCTGTGGTGGGGCGTGTGACTATGAACACGCTGATGGTCGACGTCACCGAAAGCCCCGACATCCTGCCCGGCGACGAGGTGGTGCTATTCGGAACACAGGGCGGCTCGCGCATCGACGTGGCCAGCATCGAAGCCGCAGCCGGCACGATCTATCCGGATCTTTGCGTTGGCTGGGGAAACTCTGTCACGCGAGTCGCCGTTCCGGCCAATCACTAGCAGCTTGCGACGCAAGGCCAGCTCCTAACCAACAATCTGCACACCATGCAAAGTATTCACATTCCCACCGACAGAGTTCCCACCGAGCAGGCTATCGGCCAGCCCGCTTGCCCCGCCGAAGCAGCCAGGGAGACAGACGTCGCCGGTATCACGAGATTCTTGCAGGTCGTCGACGAGGATCCACTCGAACACATCGCGGTGCTCGGCTACAACTGACGACAGCGTGGTGCAAAGCAAGAATTCGATGATCTCGGCCTCAGCATAGGCGAGCACGCAATGACTGATGCGCGTCAGCTGTCGCGCCACTTTACGGGCGAGGCCTCCGAGGACCGCGGACCCTCCGCTGGACAATGCGTCCATGCCGGGCGAGCCATGATGCCCGCTCTCTCGCTGGCTGGCCGACGTCATCGGGCAATACACGCCAGTTCTGGTGGATTGGCACCTATAAGGAGAAGGAAATGGCACTTGAACTGCTCGTACTGACGCTAGACGACACGGTGTCGTGGCATGACGACCAGAACGAGGATCAATTTAACGGCGCTCGCCCTACCACGGGCGCCATCGACGATCGGCACGCGGTTTCGGCCGCGAAGGCTTTGGCTGACGCCTTCAGGCAATATTGCCACGAGGCGCATCTGGCAAGAGGCGAGTTGGCTCGTGCGCATGCCAAGTCCCTCATGTCCGCCTGTGAGGAGAGCTTCATTGCTGCGTGCGCAGAAGGCAATTTCCATATCCAGCGACAGGCGCTCGCGTGGATGGAAGATGCCGAGCGTACCGGCGGACGCCTCGCGCTCGCCTCGATGCTTTCATCCCGAATGGTATGCGCCATTATGGAAGGGGCGCTGGGACGGGATTGGTCCGAACGATTCTCTGTTGTAGCCACTGCCGATGCCATGTCCGCCCACCAGGCGGAGGGCGAGCAGTATGGCCTGATTCTGCGCACAACCGCCATACCGGCACACCAAGCCTTGCTCGTTACAGCGTCAGCGCACTGTGAAAAGATTGCTCGCGGTATCGGCATACATGCCGTACGGGTCAATGCGCAGGTGCCTGTAGCCGCGCCATCCCAAAACAACGAGATGTATCCTGGCTAACGGATGACGCGGCGACGCAAGCCCGTAGCAAGGACACGGTCGAACCCGTGGTTGGTTAAGTTCCCGACTCTCGCGAAAGGTCATGAAGGTGACTCTTCACGTCGGCGACAGCGCTGCCGGGATGTAAATCGCCAGCCAAAATCGCATGCCATGGAAGCGCAGGAGTGCCGTAGATGGACGGTATAGCGAATTAATATAGGACGCGTCAGATTCGCCATTCGTCCCGCTGGGAGAACGACCATGAATTTCAATTCCGACGATTTCCGAGTGCGTGAGGGCGACACGGTTTTGCTGACGAAATGGCCGACGCGCGTGACTCCCCTCCACGGGTCGAGGGACCAGTATCGTACTCTGCTAGCCGAGCACATCGAGAGGCTCAGCAAGCTACAAAGTTTGCTCTATGCGGACAACCGCTACTCTGTTCTCCTTATCTTCCAGGCAATGGATGCGGGGGGCAAGGACGGCGTCATCAAACACGTCATGTCGGGCGTCAACCCGCAGGGATGCCAGGTGTTCAGTGGCCTTCGGCCACGAACACGAGCCGCGCGGCATAGACGCGCAGGCTAATGGGGCGGTTGGCAAACGAGGCGGGAACGCTGTAGCGGTTGCGCTCGAAGGTCACCAAGCAGGTCGGCGAGACGCGCGTGGTGTGCTCGACAAAGCCGTCGAACGGCTGCCAGACCGGCATCAGATGTGGTCGCTCGGAGCGGCTCGAACGCGCGCTGGCATTGTTCATGGTAGTGGCCTGGCGCATCGCAAGGCTAAATGCGGCTGAGGCACACCTGCCCCCGGAGCTCGAAGCGCAATTGCTGTTTGAGTGAGATGAATGGCAGGCGGCGTTCATTCTCAACAGGAAGGGGAGCCGCCCGAGACGCCGCCAAGCCTCAATGAAGTGGTTCGTCTGGTTGCCAGGCTCGGCGGCTTCCTCGCTCGCAATGGCGATGGCGAACCGGGGGTCAAGACAATCCGGCAGGGCTTGCAACGCGTCATGGACTTCGGCGCCGGCATCAAGTACGCCAGGGAAACTGGTTACGAGTGACTTGGGTGTAATGCAATGCTTTAACCGGTCACACGGCTCCGTGAAGAATCAGAAAAAACGGCCGCATTGCTGCGGCCGAAAGCATGAGTCAGCAAGGCCGGTTGCCACGCGTCAGAAGATATGCCTAATACCCAGCGCCGCGCCAAACATGCTGTTCTTCCCTGCCCCGAGGTAGTAGCCGGTTCCCAGCCCACCGACAGAGGTATCGAAGTTCAGGGACGCGTTCTTGGCATAGGCAGTAGTCAGATAAAGGTTAGTGCGCTTCGACAGGTAGTAGTTGTTGATTACCTGCACCTGCCATGGATTGGCGATATTGCCCAGTAGCGCATTGGTAACCGGATTGGCGACTTGCTTGACGTTGTCATAGTAGTAGCCGGCCGTCACCTGCCAGGCCTGGGTCACACTATAGGAGCCGCCGATCCAGTAGTAGTCGTCACGCAGGATCACCGTGCCGACTGGATTCTTGCTCTGACCCCAGCGGTAGCCGGCAACGAAACGCAGGTTCGGTGTCACCGCATAGCTGGCCGCTATCGCGGCTCTCTGATTTTTTCCATCAGCGCCGGGGGTGGTCGCAGGCAGGACCTGGTCGAAACCAACGCCGATACCGAACGGTCCGGCTGTATAGTTGCCGCCGACGCCCCAGCCGGCCCCATCGCGAATTCTTCCGGGGACTTCCCCGGTCGTCGCCGGCGTGGTCGTATCTACGCCGAAAGACCAATGCGCGACCGCGTTCAGGCCGCCAAACGTTCCCGAGTACTTGACCGTGTTGTCCTCCCGAAAGAAACGGCCATTCTGCGCTACCACCGGTTCGTACAACGGCTGGTAGGCTGCCACTTGAAAGTTGGCAAGTGCCTCGAACATCGACACATACTGACGACCAAAACTCAGCTTTCCGTAAGGGCCACCGACCCCCAGGAACGCCTGGCGCCCGAACAAGCGGCCGCCGAACGAGGCCTTGCCGTCGTCTAGAGTAAAGCCGTTCTCCAGTACGAAGAACGCGCTATAGCCCTTCCCTAGTTCTTCAACGCCGCGAAGTCCCCAGCGGGAGCCGGCTTGTGCACCGGACAGCAGGGCAACCCGGCTTTCGGCCGTCCCTGGGACAGCGTTCACACCGGTCGCGGAGTAGTTGTTGACATACTCGATGCCCGCATCCACCACGCCATACAGGGTAACGGTTGTCTGTGCCTGCGCGGAACCCAAGAGTGTGCTGAAGGCGGACAGCGCGATCAGTGCCTTCTTCATATTAGATAGTCTCCCCGAATCATTTTTGGAAATGTTGCCCGGCACGTGGCAAGGCGCGAACAATGGCCATGTAGCCGCCGGTACGATCGATTATGGGAGTGAGCGCAAACGAAAATCTGTCACCGTATGGACAGTATCTGCAGGAAGAGGATGCCTGATATGCAATGGCGTCACGCCATGCTCGAATGACTGACTGATCGCCTTGAAGCCGAGTAAAAATGGGGGCCGGGGACGCCCTGCGGTTGCAGGACATCCGGCCCCCTTGTTGCTCCGCGTGACAACGCGGTCGCTACCTACAGCGATCTCGTGCGCATAGAGCGTCGGACACGTTGCGATGCTGTGGTGCAATTGGCCGCATGCGCAAATGGAATTCAGCCATTGTTGCGTGTGGCACTGTCTCGCATGCGCGCCTGCACTGCTGCCTCGTCGAGCACAAGCGGCGAATCCGGTGCCGGCTCGCCTGGCATGAGACGCACGATCTCGATTTGCCCGCTGTAGCGGAAGCCGCCGCGCCCTGCAATGCGTTGGCTGATCGGCTGGCGTCGGTTGATGCCGACATCGAGTCCGCCGGACGGGAGGCGCACCGGCGTGGGTGACAGCTCGGCGGCTTCGATCACGGCTTGGCTGTTCAGGGTGAAATGGCCCATGCCCTTGCGTTGGCCCAGTGCGCGATAGTCCAGGGTGAACGTTTGTGGTCCGGCATTCAACGGTATTGCATCCAGCTCAACCGGCTTCATCCAGCGTTGCCAGACGAAATGCAGTGCGCCACTTTCAACAAACGCGAGAAGGCCGGTGAAGCGATCGCCCAATGCATAGATGACGCCCTCGTTCCCGCTCTGGTAGTCGAAGCTCGCGCTCAAGGTAAAGGAACGGTCCGCGATCAGCGGCGAAACGATGATGCTGGGGGTTGACTGGCTCTCCGGGTAGAAACTGCGTGCCCGGTTGACGTCATCGAGTTCATAGGGTGGCAGCGTGATGGCCCGCAAGGTATCCCGGTTGTCGAGCGGATATACATAGTTGGCACTGGCATCGCCTTCAAACGCTTCGACCATCATGCGCAGGCGCTCTGGCTCTTGCGCCGCGAGGTCGTTGATCTCGGTCGGATCGTTGACCAGGTCGAACAACATCCAGTTGTCGAGCTTGATCGGCATGCCCGGTGGTTGCAGCGATACGATTTTCCAACCATCGCTGATGTAGCCACGGTTGCCTTCCAGTTCATAGTGCTGGCTGCTGCGTTGCGACGCCGCCGTGGCATCCTGCAGCATCGCCGCGAAGCTCACGCCATTCAGGCCGCGTGTGCGGAAACCGTTGAATTCGGCCGGATAGCTGCCAGCCGTCAGTGCCAGCACGGTGGGCAGCAAATCGGTCACGTGGATCCATTGGCGGCGCAGGGCGCCACGCTCGGCAATGCCTCTCGGCCAGTGCGCGACCAGCGGCACGCGAATGCCGCCGGCCATGGGTGTGCGCTTGTAGTAGCGGTATGGCGTGTTGGAAACCTGAGCCCAACCGGTGGGGTAAGCCGCATAGGTATCTTCCCCGCCGATGCGGCCTTCATCAAGCAAGCGCCGCACCAGATGAGGATCCTCAGGATTGCCCTGGCGCCTGTCGTTGAGGTTGGCCACCCCACCTGGTCCGCCGATCGAGTTGGCGCCATTGTCCGAGGTGATCAGAATCAGGGTGTTGTCCATCTGGCCCGATTGCTTGAGGAACGTGATGAGCTTGCCGACGTTCTGGTCGACATTGTCTACCAGCGCGGCATACACCTCCATATAGCTTGCGTATAGCGCCTGTTGTTCCGGCCCGAGTTCGTCCCAGGCAGGGATACCAGGGTTGCGTGGAGACAAGGCGGCGTTCGGCTCGATCAGTCCCATTGCACGCTGGCGTTCGTAGCGGGCGGCGCGGGCGGTGTCCCAGCCGGCGCTGTAGCGGCCCCTGTAGCGCGCGAGGTCGGCCGGTTTGGCATGCAGCGGGGTATGAGGCGCCTGGAATGCAAGGTAGGCGAAGAAAGGCTTGTCTGGCGCGCACGCATGATGCTCCTTTAGCCAGCCGATCATCCGATCGGTGTAGTCGTCCGTGGCGAAATACCCTTCCGGATAGGCGTCTACCTGCGCGAGCTGGTTTCCTTCGACCATTCGCTCGGGGTGGAAATAGCTCGTTTCGGCATGCAGGAAGCCGTAGAAGCGGTCGAAGCCTCGCTGCAGCGGCCAGGAGCTGCGGTCGCCCGCAGCGTGCGCGTGGCGGTCGTAGGTGTTGTGCCACTTGCCCACTGCCATGGTCGAGTAGCCCTGCCCGCGCAGCAACTCCGCCATGGTCGGCGCGTCGGGCGACATCTCGCCGCCTTGATAGCCGGGGTACCCCGGGTTGTTATGGGTCAGCCAGCCACAGCCGACCGTGTGCGGATTCTTGCCTGTCAGCATCGCCGCACGTGCGGGCGTGCACATCGGCACCGTGGTATATCCCGTGAAGCGCAGTCCGCCGCCGGCCAGGCGGTCGATATTGGGCGTCTCGATGTCACCGCCGAAACAGCCGAAATCGGAGAAGCCAAGATCGTCCAGCAGGATGACAACGACATTCGGACTGCCGGGCGCTGCGCGGCGTGGAGCGGTCCAATGGGGTTGCGACGCTGCCAGCGTACGGCCAATGCGGCCCGCGAATCCTGCGGCAGGTTCGCCATCCTTCAGACGGTTCGGTTCGTTGGATTGGGAAGACATGTGTATGGGCTCCGTTGCATGGCGAGCCAGGCGGACGGATTCCCGCATCGGGCACGCTCAGCTTCTATGAAACTATAAGGACTTGGTGTCGCGAGTTCTGTCAAACAATTGACAGATATTCCGTCCACCTGATCGTCTCCCGGGCCATTCACGGGGCGCTGGCCCCGAGCGGAATCGCCTCGAACTTGCGGCTTGAACGCTCCGGGTGAATGAAGAGCAAGGCGATGATCGCGCCAGAAATCAGCAGGATTCCGCTTACAGCGAACGCTTGTTCATACCCTGTGGGCCCGCCGCCTGCCATCGTATCGATCAACTTGCCTGTGACCACTGGAGCAAGTATCCCCGCGGTGGAAGCGACAGAGTTCTCGATAGCGAGCATGGCGCCGCGCTGCGACGCCGGCACGACTTCGCTCATCATCGCCGGGCCCAAGGCGTAGATGACTGGTGCAAGGCTGGAAGCCATCGCAATCAGCAAGATCTTTTCCACGTTCCCAAGGTCCACGCCTATCGGCAGGCAATACAGCAGGCCTGCGGTCAGCAGCGCCACGCCGGACACGAGGGCGCGGGCGTTGCGTGATGTTCCGCCATTGGCCAGCAGCCGCTGAGACCACCATGACACGCCGATGCCAATGGGCGCGCCGACCAGCACGATGAGCGCGAACCAGCGCCCCGAGGTGATCGCATCGAAGCCAAGTCCTTTCTGTAGATAGGCGGGCAGCCAGGTCAGCGTAAGTGCCATTCCCCAGAACGCTGCAAAGTGAAGCACGATGATGCCAATCACTGACGAATCCGCAAGCAGCCGCGCGTATGGCACCCGGTGCTGCAGCTTGCCTGCGTCTGCGCGACCCCGGACGGCGCCGTCGTCGATCGGCCCTTCGGCGCCGAAGGCCAGCCACAAGCCCGCCCAGAGCAGACCGATCAGCGCCAGGATGACGAAGTTCGCGCGCCAGCCCCAATGCATCGTTACTTGCGGAATCAGGACGCCCGCCATCAAGATGCCTGTCGTGGCTCCCATATTGATGACCGTCACAGGAAGATTGCGCCTGTGGTTGGGAAACCACTTGTAGCAAGCGTGATTGGTCACAGGCGCCGCGGGCCCCTCCCCAATTCCCAGCAGCACCCGGGCTATCAGGATGACTGTCACCGAAGACGATACCGCGACCGGTATCTGCACCACGGACCACATCAGCGCCATCGCCAGCAGCAACCAGCGCGCCTGGATTCGGTCGGCGAGAAAGCCGCCGGCAACGCCGGCGATCGCGAACAACCAATAGAGACTGCCGGCGATCGTCCCAAACTGTGCCGACGTGAGCGAAAGCTCGTGCATCATTGGCACCGCAACCATGCCGAGCACAACCTTGTCGAGGAAGTTCACCAGCGAGAAGACGGCCAGCAGGGCGGTGATCCGCCAGGCTCTGCCGGCGTGGTATGTATCTGACATCGCTCTGCCTCCCAAGGAATGACTTTCTTCTTGTTGATGTTTTGCGGCAGAACCGGTCAAAAACGAACTCAAACGCCCCGCCTCGCCGTGCCGGGCTTCCGTCCTCTGTCTTTACGGCAGCATGGCAGCAATACCCCGCCCCAGGCTCGAGGCACCAACCACTGCCGTCAGGACGATGCTGACCCGCAGCGCGCCTTGTCTGCCATGGCGCAGGAACAGAAGATTGCCGAGGCTGTCGCCGAGCATCACCACCGGCAAGGCCAGGCCCGCAAGGACCAGCACTGGGATGGTGAGCTGTCCGCCGACGGCGAAGGCGCACACGGCAACCAGGCAAACGATGAGCAGGCCCAGGCCAAGCGTTGCCCGCGACTGCTCCATGTCGGTGGCCGTTAAAAGGAAAAGCAATGCCACGGGTGGACCAGCTATGCCCACCGCGCCGCCCAGCACGCCAGAGACGAGACCAGCCAGCAACAGCATGCCGGCGCCCAATGGGCGCGGCCGGGGCCGAAGCAGGATCATGGCCGCCGAGAGCAGCAATACCAGGACGCCGATCACTACACGCAGGCTTGCCGGTGCGAAGACCTGATGCAACAGGTATCCCACGGGGGTTCCAAGCAAGCCGGAATACAACAGTGGCAAAAAGACCTGACGCCTGACCTGCCCCCTGATGGCAGGCAGGCTCTTCGCCGATGCAGCTAAGGCAAGTAGAATGTTGATCATGACCGCCTCCAGCGGGGCAAAAGCCAGGCTCAGGGCCGGAACGGCGACGACGGAGAATGCCCAGCCCGTCATCGCGCGGACTGTTGAGGCTAGCAAGGCTGTCAGGACGAGCCATGCCAAGGAGAGCGCGCCATGGTCGGGCAGGATATGCATCATTGCTGGTCTGGAGCGTCGCGCACTCTGGCACTGCTGAGACGGGGCGGGAGGCCGGCCACGCTCGGCATGCCGATGCGCTCCGGAAGCTCGCGGGACGTACCTCGTTACTGCTGTGCAGTCATACCCAGTCGCTTGACCACCGCCCGCTCCTTCTCGAGCTGGCGCACGATTTGTGCAGTGAAGTCGTTCGCCCCAAGATAAGCGCTTACTGCACCTTGCCGAGCAAACAGTTCCTTCATTGCCGGAGCATCCAGGATGCCGGGAAGAATCTCGTTCAGACGCGCAACGACTACGTCAGGCGTGCCCGCAGGCACCGCGAGCCCACCCCAGGGTTCAAGTGCAAATCCTGGCACGCCGGCCTCGTTAATGGTCGGCACGTTGGGCAATGCCGCCACCCTGGCGTGGCTGGTAACCGCCAGCGCGCGCAGCTTGCCGCCAGCAATCAACGGCGCCATGGTCCCGAGCAAGCCGATCGTGAAATCAACTTCCCCTCCGATGATCGCATTGGCGACTTCAATCGCACCTTTGTAGGGAACGTGCACCGCCTTGAAACTCCCGAGCCGCTCGTTGAGGTCTTCAACGGCAAACTGCGGCGGTGAACCGATACCGCTCGAACCAAAGCTGAGCTTGCCGGGACTGGCTTTGACCGCTGCGATCAGTTCGCCCAGTGTCTTGTGTGGCGAGTCCGCGCGCACGACGACGACGAACGGCGAGTACGATAACCTGGCAACGGGACGCAGTTCCTTAAGTAAATCGAGGCGTCCGCCCATCGCTTCCAGCGTCACCTGGCCAGTAGTGATGTAGCCAAGCGTGAGACCGTCGCGTGGCGCCTGTGCAAGCGCCTTGGCGCCAAGCAGTCCCCCGGCACCAGGCTTGTTGTCCACGATGACGGCCTGCCCGAGCGCAGCAGACAGTCGTTCGGACAAGGCACGCACGAACACGTCCACACCGCCGCCGGCCGGCAGTGGCACGATGATCCTCACCGGACGCGAGGGCCAGGTACCTTGCGCGGCGCGAGCCGAAAGGATAAACGGCGCGAGCGCCAGGCCGCCAAGGATCTGGCGGCGCATGCGGGAAATGCACATAATTTGTCTCCTACCTCTAATGGTCAGCCTCGAAGGCTCACGACGTCATGGCCGCAGATCTCGTCGCAACACCTTGCCCACCGTGGATTTCGGCAGCGTGTCGCGGAACTCAATGTGTTTCGGACACTTGTAGGCGGTGAGGTTGCGGCGGCAGTGTTCGGCGACCGCAGCTTCGGATAACGCCGGATCGCTCGTGACGACAAACACCTTGACCGCTTCACCGCTGCGCTCGTCGGGCACACCAATTGCAGCCACCTCAAGCACGCCGGGAATCATGGCCACCACGCCCTCAATCTCATTGGGAAATACGTTGAAGCCGCTGACCAGGATCATGTCCTTCTTGCGGTCCACGATCTTCACGAAGCCGTGGTGGTCCATCACGCCGACGTCGCCCGATTTGAAAAAGCCGTCAGGCGTCATGACCTTGGCCGTTTCTTCAGGACGCTGCCAGTAGCCGTCCATTACCTGCGGGCCGCGAATGCAGATCTCGCCGGGCTCGCCGATCATCACGTCACGGCCCGCGTCGTCACGCATGACGATCTCCGTCCCGGGCAAGGGCAAGCCGATGGTGCCGGTCCAGGCCCTCGCCGTCACGAGGTTGCAACTGGCTACGGGCGAGGTCTCCGAGAGACCATAGCCTTCGATGATTGGCACGCCAGTTGCGGCCATCCAGCGCTCGGCAACGGCCTGGTGCACCGCCATGCCTCCCCCAACACAGAGGCGCAACTGGCTCAGTTCGAGCTGTTTGAATTCAGGGTGCGCCAGCAGGCCGGTGAACAAAGTATTGACAGCAGGGAAGTAGTGAATCGGTATGCCTGCGAGTTGGCGGATGGTGACCGACAGATCGCGCGGGTTCGCTATCAGGTGATTGTGCATCCCATTGCGAATGCCGAATAGCAGGCCACAGGTCAGGGCCAGGATGTGATACAGCGGCAGCATGGACACGATATTCAGCCCGGCACGCTCGGCGGGCGTTGCGCCCAATGCCGGCGCTGTCCAGGCGTCCATCTGCAGCAGATTGGCAAGCACATTGCGGTGAAGCAATTTGGCGCCCTTGGATACGCCGGTGGTGCCGCCGGTGTACTGCAGGAATGCGAGGTCGTCAGGACCGATGTCGACAGGCTGGCGGGGCGCCGCGGCGCCAGCCTGCAAGACGTCGGCAAACTCGATGTGGCCCGCCAGCACGTAGCTTCCGGGCGGAACCATGCCTGACGGGACCACCACGATGTTCCCGATCGGCGTGTCGGCCAGCACGCTTTCCAGCGTGCTAGCGAACGTATCAAGGATGACGATGGTCCCTGCGCCGCAGTCCTTGAGTTGATGCGCCAGTTCGCGCGGCGTGTACAGGGGATTGACGGTGACCACCGCCGCGCCGGCGCGCAGCACCCCAAGCACGCTGACAGCAAAAGGCATCACGTTGGGCATCATCAGCGCCACCCGGTCACCCTTGGCCACACCGCGGGCTTGGAGCCAGGCGGCGAAGCACGCGGACATGAAGTCAAGCTCGCCATAGCTTGTGCTCTTGCCCATGCCACCGAGTGCTGGTCGCAGCGCGTGGCGCTCAAGCGCCATATCGACCATATGGACGAGCGAGGGGTATGGCGCCACGTCGATCAGGGCAGGAATGGTGTCGGGATACTGGGAAAGCCAAATCTTGTTCATCGGTGTCTGAAAGCTGTTGATTGCCCTGCTCACCGGGCTTCCTGAAGAATGAAGTCCGCCGCCCGTTCGCCGATTACGATTGCAATGGCGTTGGTGTTGGTCGAGGCGATGCTCGGCATGACCGAGGCATCGGCAATACGCAGGCCCTGCAGGCCGTGGACGCGCAACTGCGGATCCACAACCGACAGCGCGGCGTCAGTGCCGATACGGCAAGTGCCCACCGGGTGGTAAGCGGTGGCGCCAGTGGCTCGCAGGTACTCCACCAGAGCTTCGTCGCTCGCGGTGGCCGGGCCTGGGCGCACTTCGCTCTCCAGCAGGCGAGACAGCGGACCCGTTTCCGCGATGCGGCGCGAGAGCCGCAGTGCCCGCAGGCAGGCCGCGATGTCGTCAGGATGCGTGAAATGGTTGGATATCATCACCGGATCGGCCGCCGGATCGCGGCTGGCGATGTGCGAACTGCCACGCGAACGCGGGCGAATCTGGAAGGATGCGATGGTCACCCCGTCAAAGTCGTCCAGAGCAATCTTGCCTGCGCCCCGGTTTCCGGGGCTGCTGGCCTGCTGGATCTGGATCTTGAGGTCGGCATCCTGCGCCCCGCCCTCGCTGGGCGCGAAGGCTTGCGCCGTGATGGTGTTGCTCGCCAGCGGGCCGTCACGCTTGAGCAGCCATCGGGCCCCCAGGCGTGCTTGGCCAAGAGGACTCGATAGGTCACGATTCCAACTGACTTCGCGCCGGGCACGGTAGTTCAGCGGACTATAGACATGCTCGCTCAGGTTCTCCCCGACCATCGGCAGTTCGTGCAGCACCGGCACTCCGGCCGCGTCGAGCACCTCGCGCCGGCCCACGCCAGACAGTTCCAGCAGTTGCGGGGAGTTGAACGCACCGCCGCAAAGAATGACCTCGCGCGCAGCGCGGAAGTCGCCCTCGCGCCCGTCGACGCGGGCTCGCACACCCACGGCACGCTTTCCTTCCAGCAGCACGCGGCTGACCAGCGCTCCAGTCTTCAGCGTCAGATTTGGGCGGCGCAGCGCATCGTCGAGGTATGCCATGCGGGTATTGCAGCGAACACCATTGCGGGTGTTGAATTGCAGGTAGCTGCCGCCGAAGCCGCGTTCGTTATAGTCCTTTACGCGCGCCACGACGCCGGCGGACTGGACCGAATCGAGGAAGGCATCGGGCAACTCGTCGACCGGCCTGAATTCAGTGACAGTCACGGGCCCGCGGCGGCCACGGAAGCGTTCATCGCCGCCGGCGAAGCTCTCGATCTTCCGGAACCAGGGCTGCAGGTCAGCATAGCTCCAGCCCGGGCAGCCGTCATGGGCCCACAGATCGTATTCACGTGGCGTGCCATGCACCCAGATCATACCGTTGACGGTGGAAGAGCCACCCACCACCCAGCCCCGCGGCCAGTAGATGCGGCGATCGTGCATTTGCGGGTCGGGCTGGGTGAAAAAGCCGCGCGTCACCTTGGCTTGCTGCAGCACCTTCACCACGCCCAAGGGGACGCGGGTCCAGATATTCGTATCCGGCGGGCCGGCCTCGAGCAGCAGTACGCGCATGCGTCCGCTCTCGCTCAGCCGCGCCGCAAGTGCGGCGCCGGCCGAGCCGGCACCGACGACGATGTAGTCGAACTGGGTATTGTCGGCCATGGCGATCCTCAGGCGCTCAGCACCGCTCGCAATTGACGCACAGCGTTGCGCATGCGCACGAACTGCATCTCGGGCAGCAGCGGCTGGGGCGCTTGCGCTCCGATGCGGCGCGGATCGGCCTCGACCACAAGTTCCACGAAAGTTGCGCCCTCCTGCGACAG
Source organism: Cupriavidus sp. FW305-F7 (assembly GCF_058782875.1). Taxonomy (NCBI): domain Bacteria; kingdom Pseudomonadati; phylum Pseudomonadota; class Betaproteobacteria; order Burkholderiales; family Burkholderiaceae; genus Cupriavidus; species Cupriavidus sp. FW305-F7. The sequence continues at coordinate 63,653 of NZ_JBYSYC010000047.1, forward strand.
AAGCTGCGGCAGCAGAGCTACCAGCGCCTCCGGGCTATCGAACGTATGCACGTCGTTATAGCCAGCAGCCCGCGCCATCGCCGCGAAGTCGCAAGTCGGCTCGGTGCCAGCCGTGGGCAGGTTGACCAGGCCGTTGAACTGGGCCCCGTTGTGCATCACGAAGTGCACGAAGCGCTGCGGCTTGTTGTGCGCCACGGTGACCAGGCCGCCCAACTCCATCAGCAAACTGGCGTCGCCGTCGACGACGATCACCGGCAGGCCCGGTCTGGCCAGCGCCAGCCCCAGTCCCAAGCCGGCTGCGCCCCCCATCAGCGGCACTGAGTCGATACGGCGCTCCGTTTCACCAAGCATGTCGAAGGCGAACTGCGCCGACATGGTGGCGACCAGCGGCGCCTGCGGGCAGAGTTGTTTGCGCGCCGCAGCAATGACAGCGCAGGCTTGTCCGAGTTTCATCATGGTCCCCTCGCTCAATTCCAGGTAACGTTGCGGCCGATCAGCAGCACAGCAGGGCCTTCGCTGGCCATCGCATGCGCGAAGGCGCTGGCAAGATGCTCGACATCGGACTCCTCGTCGATATTCCAGTAGGGCACCCCGACGGCCTCGAGCAAGGGCTCCATCAAGCGCACCATGCTGCGCCTGGACTGACGCGCCGGCTGACCGAAGTTCTCAAGTTCGCGGCCGAACTGACCGACCAGGAACACCATAGGCACGCCCGCGTCGAGGCAAGTGGCGCGCAACGTGTTCAGGCATTTGTAGAACCCTTGGTTCTGCATCATCACAACCGGCGTGGCGCCTCCGATATAGAGGCCCGTAGCCGTGGTCAGGGCCTGGTCTTCGCTGCAGGCAAATACCTGCCGGATGCCGCTCCCCGGCGAATGAATCTTTTCGTGCAATGCAAACTGCACGAAGTCGGGGACAGTGACTGCATGGGTGGTGCCGACGGCGCGAAGGGCTGTGAGTAGGCCCGTCGCGCTGGCCCCCCCCGGTGGATTGGGCGTAAGGACTGGCATGTTCATCAATGTCTCCTGGCTGGGTATTGGCGCGCGGGTAGTCCCGGGCGACACATACGGTTTATCGAGTCATAATGGTTTTCTTTGGTAGAAGCCTAAGAGATCCGGGGCAGGGAATCTGTCAAACCTATGACAAATAATTCGCGAGAAGCCAAAAAGGCCGCTGCACGGTCACTGCTGGGAGAAGCCCTGGGATTTCGTGACTGCCGGCCCGATACGCTTGATGGCCTGGTGAACAGCGGCCACATTCGCGCGCTCGCCAAAGGGGAACATCTCGCGCGCGAGGGCGAGCGGTTCGACATGCTGTGCCTCGTCATCGAAGGCTCGATCGAGGTCAGCCAGCTTCGCGCGGACGGGCAGCGCCATCTTGTCAGTTTCCTGCAGCCAGGCGATTTTGCTGGCCTGATCAGCATGGTGGATGGCTTGGGGAACCTGAATGACCTCCGGGCGCGCGGTCCCTGCGACATTCTCCGGATTGCGGGCGACGTCGTACGCCACCATCGTGACCGCGATCCAGCGGTGAGCCGGGCCATCGAACTACAGCTCGCATACCGCAGCCGGCTCCTCTATGAACGCCTGGCCACGGATTCGTCGCTACCGCTTGAATCCCGGCTTGCGCGGTTGCTTAGGACGCTATCAGGTCTGTATGGGGTGAAATGCCCGGACGGTGTGTTGCTCAAGATGAAGATCTCTCAAGCTGACCTGGCCGACTGGCTCGGCGTGAGCCGCCAGCGCGTGAACAGCGTCGTGCAGCGACTCAGGGACGAGGGCCTGATCCGCTTTGGCTACTCGACTATCACGATCCTTGACGTGCCAGGACTAGAAGCTCGCTCTCGTTGTTAGGTGCGAACACGTCAAACTGACTGGCCGTGTCTGATGCCAGCCCAGTTTCCGCCGAGCGACGAATTATCGTCAGTGGATAGGGGTAGGAAACGGCTTTCGCCGTCCCCTCCCTCCGAACCCGGTGTGCCGACCTTTGCGCTCCAATCCATTGCACCATACAGCCCGCTGCCGCTGCCGCCAATAATTTCGTGATCGTGAAATTGCAGATTAGGCCCCGCTGATATGCCGCTGTGCATGCCAGGCCGACCGTATGCGGCGTGGAGGTCCGAAAGTCCTGTTGCTATTCCCTTGGGCTCGACCTCTTTGGCGACGCGTCCTCGTTGCTCAGCGCGTGCTGGCGCGGCCCCGCTCACGTCTGGCGGCGGTCGCCGACCCACCAGGCCATCGTCAGGCTTGCCAGCGTCCCACCTCAACAACGCAAACTGACGATGAAGCGATGATGTTCAACAAACTAGTCTAATTTCCATATTTTGACTAGAATAATGAACATATGCCAGCCTTCACTGATACTACTTCCGTCCTAGAACGTCACTTGCTGCTGCAACTCGGCGACCGCATCAAGCGTCTGCG
>NZ_JBYSYC010000048.1:0-59243 GCF_058782875.1 Cupriavidus sp. FW305-F7
ACGCCCAGGTCGCCCATCTTCTTCCAGGCGTCCATCGGGAACTGGTCGGTGCGGTCGATCTCGGCGGCGCGCGGGGCCAGTTCGGCCTGGGCCCAGTCGCGCACGGAATCGCGCAGCATTTCGATGTCTTCGCCAAGGTCGAACTTGAGGCCGGGGAGGGTGTTCATAGCGGTGTCGTCTCTGGTGTTGTCTGTGGGATCGGGGGAATGGCTGGCGCCGTGCACCGGCGCCGGCGCGTCAGGCCGTCCTGGATTCGCTGAGTTTCAGTTCCTGCGTCATGCGCTCGCGCATCACGAATTTCTGTACCTTGCCGGTGATGGTCATGGGCATCTCGTCGACAAAGCGGATGTAGCGCGGGATCTTGTAGTGCGCGATCTGGTCGCGGCAGAAATCGCGGATCTCATCCTCCATCGCGCTCGCGCCCGGCTTGAGCACGATCCACGCGCAAACCTCTTCGCCGTACTTCTGGTCGGGAACGCCGAACACCTGGACCGCCTGGACTTTGGGGTGGCGGAACAGGAACTCCTCGATCTCGCGCGGGTAGATGTTCTCGCCGCCGCGAATCAGCATGTCCTTCACGCGGCCAACGATGTTGCAGTAGCCTTCCGCGTCGATGGTGGCGAGGTCGCCGGTGTGCATCCAGCCGTCGCGGATGGCTTCGGCGGTACGCGCCTCGTCATCCCAGTAGCCCAGCATCACCGAATAGCCGCGGGTACACAGCTCGCCGGTTTCGCCTACCGGGACCGTGGCACCTGTCGCGTCCACGATCCTGACCTCGAGGTGCGGCTGGATGCGGCCCACCGTGGTGGTGCGCTTGTCCAGCGGATCGGTGGTGCTGCTCTGGAAGGAAACCGGACTGGTCTCCGTCATGCCGTAGGCGATGGTCACCTCGGACATGTGCATCTGCGACACCACGCGCTTCATGGTTTCGATCGGGCAGGGTGACCCTGCCATGATGCCGGTGCGCAGGGAAGAGAAGTCGTACTGCGAGAAATTCGGGTGATCGAGCTGGGCAATGAACATGGTCGGCACGCCATGCAGTGCCGTGCAGCGTTCTTCGCTGACTGCCTGCATGGTGGCTTCCGGCTCGAAGGCCTGGCCGGGGAACACCATTGCCGCGCCCGAGGACACGCAGGCCAGCACCGCCAGGACCATGCCGAAGCAGTGATAGAAGGGCACCGGGATGCAGAGCTTGTCCTGCTCGGAGAAACGCATCGCCATGGCAATGAAGCGTGCGTTGTTGACGATATTGCGATGGGTCAGCGTGGCGCCCTTGGGCGCACCGGTAGTGCCACTGGTGAACTGCACGTTGATCGGGTCATGGCGATCCAGCTGTGCCGTGATGGCATCCAGCGTTGCCCGCGCCACGCCCGTGCCGCGCGCAATCACATCGGCATAGCGGAGCATCCCGGGTGTATGGTCGTCGCCCATGCGGATGACGCAGCGCAGTGCCGGCAGCCGCGCCGCCTGCAGTTCGCCCGGCGCGCAGGTGGCCAGTTCCGGGGCGAGTACCTGGAGCATCTCCAGGTACCGTGAGGTCTTGAAGGCTTCCGCCGCGACGATCGCCTTGACGCCCACCTTGTTCAGCGCGTACTCCAGCTCGGACAGGCGGTAGGCGGGATTGATGTTCACCAGCACCAGCCCCAGCCGCGCCGTGGCGAACTGGGTGACCAGCCACTCGACCCGGTTGGGGGACCAGATGCCGACTCGGTCGCCTCTGGCCAGCCCAAGCGTGTGCAGGCCTGCCGCCAGCGCGTCCACGGCATCGCAGAATTCGCGCCAGTTCCAGCGCACCCCTTGCTCGCGAAAGGCAACGGCATCCCGCTCGGGGTAGCGAGCCACCGCTTGCGCCAGCAACTCCGGCACGGTCTGTTCCGACAGCGGAATGGTGGTGTCCCCCCTCACATGCGAAAGCCCGCCAATCGGCAGGATGGTGGGAGAGGACTCGGCCTGCATCGTCATACTTGTCTCCAAAGCCCGGTTGTGGTTCGTCACGTCGGATATTTGTGAGTGTTACTCAATAAACAGCGTATCGATGGATTCTGGGGTGGCGTCCCCGGGTTTTCCCGGATATTTGCGGCGCGGTTGTCTTATTTTGAGCTATTCCTTCGACGTTCGCCTGACGCTCGTTGCTGCGATAATCGAAAAATACATGGTGCCAATCGAAATGGCAACCTAAAATTGAGTAAAGCTCAAGTCAGGGTTGAGCCGGCCCTATAATCTCGCCTTCGGGCAAGCAAGGACTCAATCAAGATGGAAGACGTCACATCGCCCCGCCGTGTGCCGGCGGGCGCCAAGGCGGAACAACGCATCCGGGACATCCTGCGCGTCAGCCGCGAGGTATTCGCCGAACTCGGCTATGAGCGGACCACGACCACCGAGATCGCCCAGCGCCTGGGCATCTCCGAGGGCACGGTGTTCACCTACTTCCATGGCAAGCGCGAGCTATGCGCACGCGTGATCGAGGACTGGTATGACGAGATCATCGGCACCGTGGAACAAGGCATGCCGCACGGGCAGAGCACAAAGGTGCAGCTGGAGTTCTATGTCAGGACACACCTGAGGTTGTTCCTGATCCAGGGAACGGGCTTGTGTGCGCTGGTGTTGTCGGAGGGGCGTGCCAAAGGGCCGGGGCTGGGAGAGGTGTTCGTACCGCTGCAGCGCCGCTATACGGCGCCGTTGATGGACTTGCTGGCGCGGGCGCGGGACAACGGCGAGATCCGGGATGACCTGCCGTTGAGCCTGCTGCGCTCGGCAATCCTCGGCCCGATGGAGCACATCCTGTGGGACGCGATCGCCCGGCAGCGGCAAGTGGATATCGAGAAGACGGCCAGGGATATGGTGGCGTTGTTGTGGCCCGCCTTGCTGCCTGTAGACGTCGAGGTGGAGAAATTGCGCGCATTCTATGGAGAAGTCGGCGCGGCGTTGAGACGGGCGGGCAACGGTTGACGTGCGGCGCGCCTTGAAGCGGCGGTCCACTAATCCACTGATCTAGTTCTTGCGAGGGACCCTTGCCGGATTCATGCGCCGCCATGCGCGATCGCCTGCTGGAAGCGCCGTGAGCGCGACACCTCTCTGCAGAGAAACGGGGGCGCGTTGAACGGGAAACCCGCGTGTCGAGCTACGCGGCGGGGTTGCTGGTCTGCCAGCAAGGCGCAGCGGCCCTGCACGTCTTCGAATAGGCGTTAATCTACAAGGGCGAACGTCCGCCGATTTCCATTGATGGCAGCCCCAGGAGCGCGCGCGCCTGGGCCACTGTCGCCACGGGGCGCCCATATTCCTCGCACAAGGCCGCCACCTGGCTGACCAGGGCGGCGTTTGAGGGCGCCAGTGTCTGCTTGTCAAGCCGCACATTGTCTTCGAGGCCGGTGCGGCAGTGGCCGCCCAGTTCGAGCGACCAGCGCGCCATCGTCAACTGGTCCCGGCCGATGCCAGCGCCGGTCCAGGTCGCATCGGGTGCCAGGCGCCGCAGGGTGTGCACGTAGAAGGCGAGCACCTCACGATCGACCGGCATCGCATTCTTGATCCCCATCACGAACTGGATATGCAGCGCGCCGTCGATCTTGCCGGCCTGTTGCATGGCCACTGCCTGGAAGATCATCGACAGGTCGAAGGCCTCTATCTCGGGCTTGATGGCGTAGGCCTTCATTTCCGCGGCGAGCCAGTCCACCAGATCTGGCGGATTGTCATAGACGCGTGTCGGGAAATTAACCGAGCCGGTGGCAAGTGAGGCCATGTCCGGCCGCAGCGACAGCATCCCCCCTCGCTCCCTTCCCGCGCCGGAGCGGCCGCCGGTGGAGGCCTGCGTGATGATGCCCGGCGCATGCTTGCGGATGCCCTCCAGCACGCGGGCAAAGCGGTCCGGCTCGGAGGAGGGCGTCTCGTCGTCATTGCGCACGTGCAGGTGGACGAGCGTGGCGCCCGCCTCGAAGGCGGCCTGGGTGGATTCGACCTGCTCGCTGACCGTGATCGGCACGGCAGGGTTGTCACGCTTGCGCGGCAGCGAGCCGGTGATGGCGACGGAGATGATGCAGGGCTGGGTCATGTCGGCTCCGGTAAGGATGTATGGCATCACGCCTGTGACAGGAAGCGGATCACCGCGTGCGAAAACGCCTCGGGCAACTCCCAGTTGGACAAATGCGCGGCGTTGAGCGCGAGGTATTCGGCGTCGGCAATGCCTTGCGCCAGCTCGCGGCCCTGTTCCGGCGTGGTAGCGGCATCCTGCGCACCCGCGATCACCAGCACGCGCGAGCGGATGCCTGGCAGCAGGCCGCGCAGGTCGGCATCGCGCACGGCGGCGCAGTTGGCGATATAGCCGTCGGCATCCGTAGTTGCGAGCATGTCGAGGACGGGTGCCATACGCGCCGGATCGCCTGCCAGCGCGGCCGGCGTAAACCAGCGTGCCAGCACGCCCCCGGCAATCTCCGCCATGCCCTCGTTGCGGACGCGCTCGATACGCGTGTTCCACCCGGACGCCGGGCCGATCAGCGCCGCGGTATTCGCCAGCACGAAGCGGCCGAAGCGTTCGGGGTGATGGCGTGCCAGCCAGATGCCGGTCATGCCGCCCATCGACAGGCCGCAGAAGTGGGCGTGCTCGACACCGGCATGGTCCATCACCGCCAGCACGTCGGCGCCCAGCTCGGCCATGCCGAACGGCGCTGCCGGCACGCCGGAGGCGCCATGGCCGCGCGTGTCGTAGCGCAGCACGCGGAAGCGCTCCAGCAGCGCCGGCATCTGCGGATCCCACATCGACAGGGTGGTGCCCAGCGAGTTGGACAGGACCAGCACCGGCGCGCCGGCCGGACCGTGAAGTTCATAGTGAAGGCGAAGCCCGTCGCGGGTGGCAAAGCGCATGACGTGGGCTCCCTCAGCGGATCGATGAAGGATGCGGCGCCAGCGGCGTGACGGCGATCTTCATGTATGGGAACAGCGGCAGCCCCGACAGCAGTGTGTGCAGCGCCTCGTTGGACTCGACGTCGAACACGCTGTAGTTGGCATACTCGCCGACCACGCGGTAGAGCTGCTGCCACTTGCCCTGGCGCTGCAGGTCCTGCGCATAGGTTTTCTCGCGCGCCTTGATGTCCTCCGCCTGCGCGGCGGGCATGTCGTGCGGCAAGTTTACGTCCATTCGTACCAGATACAGCATTGGTGTCTCCTCGCTTCGATTCTGATGGGGTCTGATTGCAGGTATTCAGGCACGGTCGCGCCGGTAGTGGGCGAGCTTGTCCTCGTCCAAGGCCATGCCGAGTCCAGGGCCCTGCGGCAGGTGCAACGCGAATTCGCGGTAGACGGGGCGCTCGGCCACGATGTCGTCCTTCAGCAGCAGCGGGCCGAACAGTTCGGTGCCCCATGCCAGTTGCGGCAAGGTCGCAAAGCCGTGGGCGGCGGCTATGGTGCCGATGCTGCCTTCGAGCATGGTGCCGCCATACAGCGCGATGCCGGCCGCATCGCCCACCGCGGCCGTACGCAGCATGCCGAAGATGCCGCCCGACTTGGCGATCTTCAGTGCGAACACGTCGGCGCCGCCGATGCGGGCCAGTTCCATCGCGTCCTCGGGCCCGCACACGGCTTCGTCGGCCATGATGGGCACCACGAAACGCGCCGCCAGGCGCGCCAGCGCGGCGCGTTGTTCGCGTGGCGTGGGCTGCTCGATCAGGTCGATGCCGGCGGCCTCCAGCATGGCAATGCCGGTGGCGGCATCCGCTTCGTTCCAGGCCTGGTTGACGTCCACCGTGACGCGCGCCCGCTCGCCCAGCGCGCGCTTGATCGCGGAAACGTGTGCCACGTCCTCGCGCACGCTGCGCCGGCCGATCTTGAGTTTGAAGGTGTCGTGGCGGCGCTCGGCGAGCAGGCGCTCTGCCTCGTCGATGTCCCGCGTGGTGTCGCCGCTGGCCAGTGTCCACAGCACCGGCAGGGTGTCGCGCACGGCGCCGCCCAGCAGTGTCGCCAGCGGCACGCCGAGACGCTTGCCCTGCGCGTCCAGCAGCGCGGTCTCGAGCGCCGACTTGGCGAAGCGGTTACCGCGTGCGACCTTGGCGAGGCGCGCCATGGCGCCATGCACATTGGCCGCATCCTGGCCCAGCAGCGCCGGTGCAAGGTAGCTGTCGATGGTCAGCTTGATGCCCTCGGGGCTCTCGTCGCCGTAGGAAAGACCGCCGATGGTGGTCGCCTCGCCGAGGCCTTCGATGCCGTCGGCACAGCGCAGGCGGACGATCACCAGCGTCTGCCGCTGCATGGTCGCCATGGCGAGCTGGTGCGGCCGGATGGTCGGAAGATCGACCAGGATGGCCTCGATGGACTCGATGGCCGTGATGCTTTGCTGCGTCGCCACTTTCATACCTTCCTGATGCAGTTGGATGTTGCATCGGAGTATGGATGGCTATTTTTTGGGTGTCCAAGACCGTTGGCATCTGATTCGATACCTCCAGAGTATGGACCGCCCGTTGCGCCTTATTCCTTCGGCGGCGGCAGGTAGGCCATACCCTCATCCTCGTAGAGCTGGTAGATCATGTCCCGCAGCGAGCGCAGGTCGGCCGACTCGTCCAGCATGCGCGTGCTCATGATAATGGGCGACACCAGCTTGGGATCGTCCAGTTCCTTGTAAGTCACGTCGCCCCGCTTGAGCCCGTAGACGCTGCTCGGAACCACCGAGATGCCTTCGCCCATCGCCACCAGCCCGAGCGCGATCTGCAGCTCGCGCACCTCGTGCAGGCGGCGCGGCTTCAGGGCGCGGTCGTGGAAGGCGGCCAGCACCTGGTCGGCAAAGCTCGGGCGCGGCGCCTTGGGGAAGATGATGAGCGGCTCGCCGACCAGGTCGTGCAGCGCGAGCTCGGGCTTGGCGTCAGCCAGCGGATGGCCGACCGGCAGCGCCACGATCATGCGCTCCTCACGCAGCACCACGCGCCGCACCGACGGGTCTTCGTGGCGAATGCGCCCGAAGCCCACGTCGATGCGCCCCTCCTTGAGCGCCTTGATCTGGTCCATGGTCGACATCTCGTGCAGGCTCAGTTCGAGATCGGCGTGCATCTGCCGGAAGCGCCGGATGATCCGCGGCAGCATCCCGTACAGCGTGGAGCCGACAAAGCCAACCGACATCTTGTGCTCGATCTTGCCGACCCGCTTGGTCATCGCCTGCAGTTCCGCGGTCTGGGCCAGCAGTTGCAGCGCGTGGGTATAGAAGAAGCGCCCGGTGTCGGTCAGTTTCAGCGGGCGTGAGTGGCGCTCGAAGAGTTGCACACCCAGGTCGTCCTCCAGTTGCTGGATCTGGCGCGACAGCGGCGGCTGTGCGATATGCAGCCGCTCGGCCGCCCGGGTGAAGTTGCGTTCCTCTGCCACGGCCACGAAGTAACGCAGGTGCCGCAATTCCAAGACTATACCTCCTGAGTATCGAGCGGATACTAAATCAGTGTTGGACTGCCAAAACTGCCGTTGACTATGCTCCATCCGTGCCCGGAAGACAAGCTCGATACCTGCAAAGCATGAACCCGGACCGCAACCACAACTATGGAGACCCCCATGACTCACTCGGAAATCGACGCCCTGGTCCACAGCTTTATCGTCGCCACCGGCACGCAAGGCACCCCCGACCCGCGCGTGCAGCAGGTGGTAGTCCGCCTGACCGCGGACCTGTTCAAGGCGATCGAGGACCTCGACCTGAGCGCCAGCGAGGTCTGGAAGGGCATTGAGTACTTCGCCGAGGCGGGCGCCACCCAGGAGTTGGGCCTGCTCGCCGCTGGCCTGGGGCTGGAACGCTTCCTCGACGTCCGCGCCGACGAGGCTGAAGCCCGCGCCGGCCTGACCGGCGGCACGCCGCGCACCATCGAAGGCCCGCTCTACGTGGCCGGCGCCCCGGAAAGCACCGGCTTTGCCCGGCTCGACGACGGCAGCGACGACGGCAAGGGCGAGGTCCTGTTCATGCAAGGCACGGTGTACGGCGCCGACGGCAAGCCGCTGCCCGGTGCCAGGGTCGAGGTGTGGCATGCCAACCTGATGGGCAACTACTCGTTCTTCGACAAGACCCAGTCGCACTTCAACCTGCGCCGCACCATCGTCACCGACGCCAACGGCCGCTACCAGTTCCGCAGCAACGTGCCAAACGGCTACGGCTGCCCGCCGGAAGGCACCACCCAGCGCCTGCTGGACCAGCTCGCGCGCCACGGCCGGCGCCCGGCCCACATCCACTTCTTCGTGTCGGCGGACGGCCACCGCAAGCTGACCACGCAGATCAACATCGACGGCGACGAATACCTGTGGGACGACTTCGCCTTCGCCAGCCGCGAGGGGCTGGTGCCGGCGGTGACCCGCGTCACCGACGCCGCCGCGCTCGACAAACACGGCGTGGACAAGCCGTTTGCCTCGATCGACTTCGATTTCCGGCTGCTGCCGGAGCAGGCCGGCGCCCCCGCCGCCGAGGTGGAGCGCCAGCGCGCCGCTGCCTGATATTCCGTAGTGCCGCCCGCCGCGCGGGCCGGCAGATCCAGTCCGGGCGGCAGCGCCATGCGCAGCGCCGTCCCGCAGACAGACATCGGCAGGAGACAACTCCATGATCCCCATCTATCCGGAGGGCAAGGCCCCCGTTCGCCCCAGCGCCAGGCGCCTCGACCTCGATGCCTTCCTGGTGGAAGACAAGGCAAGCGGCGACTACCGCCTGCACCGCCAGGCCTTTACCGACGAAGACCTGTTTGAACTCGAGATGAAGCACATCTTCGAGGGCAACTGGATCTACCTGGCGCACGAAAGCCAGATCCCGAACAACAACGACTACTACACCACCCATATCGGCCGCCAGCCGGTGGTGATCGCGCGCAATCGCCAGGGCGAGCTGAACGCCTTCATCAACGCCTGCAGCCACCGTGGCGCCATGCTGTGCCGCCACAAGCGCGGCAACAAGGCCACCTATACCTGCCCGTTCCACGGCTGGACCTTCAACAACAGCGGCAAGCTGCTGAAGGTGAAGGATCCCGAGAACGCCGGCTATCCTGACTGCTTCAACAAGGAAGGCTCGCACGACCTGAAGAAGGTGGCGCGCTTCGAAAACTACCGCGGCTTCCTGTTCGGCAGCCTGAACGCGGACGTGCCGCCGCTGCAGGATTTCCTCGGCGAAGCGGCGCGCGTCATCGACATGATCGTTGACCAGTCGGCCGACGGGCTCGAGGTGCTGCGCGGCTCGTCCACCTACACGTTCGAGGGCAACTGGAAGCTGCAGGCCGAGAACGGCGCCGATGGCTACCATGTGTCGGCGGTGCACTGGAACTACGCTGCGACCACCAGCCAGCGCAAGCAGAAGAACGCGCAGGAAGACAAGATCCGCGCCATGGACGCCGGCAAGTGGGGGCAGCAGGGCGGTGGCTTCTACGCCTTCGAGCACGGCCACATGCTGCTGTGGACGCGCTGGGCCAACCCGGAGGACCGCCCCAACTTCAGCCGCCGCGAGGAATTCGCCGAGCGCTGCGGCGCGGAGACCGCGGACTGGATGATCCAGAACTCGCGCAACCTGTGCCTCTACCCCAACGTCTACCTGATGGACCAGTTCGGCTCTCAGATCCGCCTGCTGCGTCCGCTGGCCGTCGACAAGACCGAGGTCACCATCTACTGCATCGCGCCGAAGGGCGAATCCGACGAGGCGCGCGCGCGCCGCATCCGCCAATACGAGGATTTCTTCAACGTCAGCGGCATGGCCACGCCCGACGACCTTGAGGAGTTCCGCGCTTGCCAGCAGGGCTACGCCGGGCAGGCACTGGCCTGGAACGACATGTGCCGCGGCGCGAAGCACTGGATCGACGGTGCCGACGAGGCCGCGCAGCGCATCGGACTCAAGCCCGTGATGAGCGGGGTGCGTACCGAGGACGAGGGCCTCTACACAGTGCAGCACCGCTACTGGCTGGACGTGATGAAGAAGGCCGTGGCAGAGCAATCCGCCGAAGCCGCGAATGAAGCCACCGACGCCGCCGCAGGGAGCGCAGCATGAGCACCGCCGACATCACCTTCGACAAACCGGTCGACGTGGCCGCCATCCAGTCCTTCCTGTACCGCGAGGCACGGCTGCTGGATGACGAAGAGTGGGACGCATGGATTGAGTGCTATCACCCCGACGCAAAGTTCTGGATGCCCTGCTGGGATGACGACGGCAAGCTGATTACCGACCCGCAGCGCGAGATCTCGCTGATCTATTACCCGACCCGCCAGGGCCTGGAGGATCGCGTGTTTCGCATCAAGACCGAGCGCTCCAGCGCCACCATTCCGGACACTCGCACCAGCCACAACCTGAGCAACGTCGAAGTGCTCGGGGTGGAGGGCGACACCTGCACCGTGCGTTTCAACTGGCACACGCTCAGCCATCGCTACCAGACCACCTACAGCTACTTCGGCATGTCGCGCTACACGCTCGACCTCTCCGGCGGGCAGCCGCGCATCCTGGACAAGTATGTCGTGCTCAAGAACGACTACATCAACCAGGTCATCGACATCTATCACATCTGATCCAGGCTGGAGGACCGCGCCATGGAACACACCATCGCCCTGCAATTCGAGGACGGCGTCACCCGCTTCATCACCTGCGGCGAGCACGAGACCCTGTCCGATGCCGCCTACCGGCAGCAGATCAATATCCCGCTGGACTGCCGCGACGGCGCCTGCGGTACCTGCCGGGGGCTGTGCGAGTCGGGCAGCTATGACCTGCCGGCCTCGAGCTATATCGAGGATGCACTGACCGCAGAGGAAGCTGCCGAGGGCTACGTGCTGGCCTGCCAGACCCGTCCGCGTTCGGACTGCGTCATTCGCGTGCCCGCCTCGTCGGCCGCGTGCAAGACCGGCGTCACCACCTACCAGGGGACGCTGGCCGAGTTGGAACAGCTCTCCGATTCGACCATTGGCTTTTCCATCGACCTGGACGGGGCCGCCGGCCTGGATTTTCTGCCCGGCCAGTATGTCAATGTCGAGATCCCGGGCACCAGCCAGACGCGCTCCTATTCCTTCAGCTCGGCGCCCGGCAGCGCGCGCACCGGCTTCGTGGTGCGCAACGTGCCGGAAGGGCGGATGAGTACGTGGCTGACCAGCCAGGCGAAGGCCGGCGAGCGCGTGGCTATTTCGGGCCCCTACGGCAGCTTCTACCTGCGCGAGGTGGCGCGGCCGGTGCTGTTCCTGGCCGGGGGCACCGGCATCGCCCCCTTCCTGTCGATGCTCGATGTACTGGCCGCCAGCGGCTGTGCGCAGCCGGTGCGCATGGTCTACGGGGTCACCAACGACATCGACCTGGTGGTGCTGTCGCGCATCAATGCGGCCCAGGATGCCTTGCCTGGCTTCGAATACCGTACCTGTGTTGCTGACGCCGCCAGCAATCACGCCCGCAAGGGCTATGTCACAGCCCATGTGGACCCGGAATGGCTTAACGGCGGCGATGTCGACATCTACCTGTGTGGCCCCGTGGCGATGGTGGAGGCCGTGCGCGGTTGGCTGCAGCAGAGCGGCATCACGCCCGCCGGCTTCTACTATGAGAAGTTCTCGGCCAGCAACGCGGCATGAGCAAGGAGCACGACAACATGAGAACTGCTACACGCTTTGCCGGCAAAGCCATGATCGTGACCGGGGCCGCGCAAGGCATCGGCCGCGGCGTCGCACTGGCCGCCGCCGCCGAGGGCGCCTCGGTAGCGCTGGTCGACCGCTCGGCGCTGGTCGATGAAGTCGCGGCGCAGATCGTTGCCGCAGGCGGGCAGGCCATCGCAGTGCACGCTGACCTGGAGCGCTATGCCGGCGCCGCGCAAATGGCGCAAGCGGCCGAAGCAGCCTTCGGCCGCATCGACATCCTCGTCAACAACGTGGGCGGCACAATCTGGGCCAAGCCCTTCCAGGCCTATGAGGAGGAGCAGATCGAAGCCGAGATCCGGCGCTCGCTGTTCCCCACGCTGTGGTGCTGCCGAGCGGTGCTGCCCGGCATGGTCGCGCGCCGGCAGGGCGTCATCGTCAACGTGTCGTCGATTGCCACGCGCAGCATCCACCGGGTGCCCTACGCGGCGGCCAAGGGCGGCGTCAACGCACTGACGGCCAGCCTCGCCTTCGAGCATGCGCACGAAGGCGTGCGCGTCAACGCAGTGGCCACCGGCGGCACTGAGGCACCGCCGCGCAGGATTCCGCGCAACATGGCAGCTCAGAGCGAGCAGGAGGCCATCTGGTACCAGGCCATCGTCGACCAGACCAGGGCCTCGAGCCTGATGCACCGCTATGGCACGATCGACGAACAGGTGCATGCCATCTTGTTCCTGGCCTCGGACGAGGCTTCGTACATTACCGGCACGGTCCTGCCGGTCGGCGGCGGGGATCAGGGTTGACGGTGGCATCGATTGGAGCGCAGTCCAACCGCCGAGGGACTGCAGCGTGTTGCATTGCTCGGCTTACAGCTTTCATTAGCAGATAGGAGTCAGATCATGAGCAAGCCCTCGATCATTCTGGTGCACGGCTTCTGGGGAGGTGCCGCGCATTGGGGAAAAGTCATCGTTGAACTGGCGCGAAAGGGGTATACGAGCGTCCGCGCCGTTGAAATGCCGCTGACATCGCTTGCTGACGACGTCGAGCGTACCCGCAAGATGATTGCCCAGCAGAAAGGGCCGGTCCTCCTAGTGGGGCATTCATACGGTGGTGCTGTGATAACCCAGGCGGGTGACCAGCCCAATGTGGTGGGGCTTGTGTATATCGCGGCGTTTGCGCCAGATGCGGGGGAGAGCCCTGGTGGCCTTACGCAGCAGCATCTTCCGGTTGCGGCTCCCAATCTCGAACCCGACAGCGACGGCTACTTGTGGCTCAAGTCCGATAAGTTCCATGAGAGCTTCTGCCAGGATCTTTCGCCCGACGACGCGCTGGTGATGGCGGTGACGCAGAAGGCGCCGCTTGCAAGCACCTTCGGCGACATCATCACGACGCCGGCCTGGAAAAAGAAGCCGTCCTGGTACCAGATTTCCAGCGAAGACAGAATGATCGCCCCCGAAAACCAACTGAAGATGTCGGCCCGCCTCAATCCCCGGAAGGTCATTACTCTGGCGGCAAGCCATGCTTCGCTGGCTTCGAAGCCCGCCGAGGTTGCAGCGTTGATCGACGAAGCCGCGACCGACTCGGTCAAAGGATAGCGCCCTGAACGCCGGCGCCCGCCGGACCAGGCTGCGCAGTGCGCCGAACAGCGGAAAGCTGCGCGGGAATCAAGGGGAGCCCCCCGGCTACAGCATCGCTGAATGCAAATGATGCGGATTGTCGATCGTTTCCGCGATGATCCGCAGCGACTCCTCGATCTCATCGCGCTCGCCCGGGCCGCCCAGGCAGACACGAATCGCATCGGGCGGGTTGCCGTCGGTCGAGAAGGCGGCGGCCGACACCGCGCCGATGCCGCGCGAGCGCAGGTGGAGCGCCAGTTCCGACGGGCTCCACGCTGAAGCCGCCGGGATCGGCAGCCACAGGTGAAAGCCTTCCGGGTCCGCGTCATAGGCCAGGCCCTCGAGCACATGGCGCGCAATCAGCTGCCGCGCTGCGCTTTCGGCGCGGATGGCCTTGAGCATGTCGTCTACCGTTCCGTCCTTGATCCAGGATGTAGCGAGCAATGTGTTGATGGGGCTCGCCATCACCGTCGTTGCCCGCAGGGTGCCAGCCAGGCGCTGCGCCTGCCGGGCAGTGGGGGCGTGCAGGAACGCTATGCGCAACCCGGCGCCCAGGCATTTGGACAAGCCGGTGACGTAATACGTGAGTTCCGGGGCGAGCGCGGAAAACGTCTGCGGTGCCCGCAGCGGCAGCATGCCGTAGGCATCGTCCTCGATGATCGGCACGCTGTAGCGCAGCGCGACTTCGGCGAGTTGCCCGCGGCGTGCCTGCGGCATGGTGCGCGTGCTCGGGTTCTGGATGGTCGGATTGCAATAGAGCGCCGCGGGCTTCTGTGTCTTGCACATGGCTTCAAAGGCGTGGGCGAACGGGCCGTCCTCGTCGCCGGGCAGCGCCTGTAGCTGGATAGTGAGCTGCGCGGCAATAGCCTTGATGCCGGGGTAGGCAAGCGCGTCGGCACAGATCGTCTGCGCCGGGCGCGCGAGCTGCGACAGCAGTGCGACCAGCGCGCTGTGGATGCCAGGCGTGACCAGCACGGTGTCCGCGCTGCATGCCGGCACCCAGCGGCGCAGCCATTTCGCGGCGACGGAGCGATCGGCCGGGGTGCCGCCGAAGTCCTGGTAGCGCAGCAGCGAGTAGGGGTCGGCGGCCTCCAGCAGTTGCGCCATGGTGGCACGAAGCCGCTCCGTCATCGCGGGCGGCTCCGGCGGCATGTTCATGGTCATCTCCGCACCCGTGCCGCCGCGCAGCGGCACCGCGGGCGCACGTCCGCGCACGTAAGTGCCACTTCCTGTCTTGGTGTCGATCAATCCCCGCTTCCTTGCTTCGCTGTAGCCGCGCGCCACGGTGGTGTAGTTCAGTTGCAGCGCTTCGGCCAGGTCGCGCAGCGGCGGCAGCCGGTCGCGCGCGCGCAGCTGGCCGTCGGCCAGTGCCTCCTCGATCAGGTCCGGAATCAGCAGATAGGCAGGCTTGGCACTGCCGGCGATACGTTTTACCCAATGGCTGGTCAGGTTGGACACCGTGGTCTCCCGCTGCGCGATGCGATGGAATTCAGTGCCTGAGGGTAGCATCCGAATGATCGCTCACCAAGCCGCGCAAGCGATTGCATATGAAGTTCTCAATGATGGTGCGATATCAACGCTCGTGCACCACGCGTGCGCACCCAGGCGGCTTGCTCCCGTTCAAAAACGTGCATTGTGGCGAAGCCGTCATGGCGTGCGCTGTGCGCCTTTGGTGGCATCCATGGCCAAAGCCGTTGCGATCATTGGGCCGATCATTTGGTCGGCTTCGGCTTGATTGGAGATTGATCGCATGACTGCGGGCATTGAGTGGCACATCGGTTGCGGATGTTGGCGTGTTCGGCCTGGCGCCGAACGGTCGATCGGCATGGGATCGAGCGACCGCACTGCCCCATCAACGCAAAGGAGAGAAGCATGCCTGCTGTCAGCAAACCGGCCCACAAGAAGGGCGATTTCCTGGTCGACTATGAAGAGAAGGTATTCGAGGACGTAAAGGCAGAAGCCGGTGAGAAGGCGCTGGTGACATTCCACACCGTCGCCTTCGAAGGCTCGATCGGCTTCGTCAACCTGCTCCAGGCCACACGCCTGCTGCGCAAGGGCTTCGAGACTTCGATCCTGCTGTACGGCCCCGGCGTCAACCTTGGCGTTCAGCGCGGCTTCCCGACGCTTGGCGACGAGGCGTTCCCCGGCCACATGAACTTCAACAAGCAGCTCACCAAGTTCATGGAAGAGGGCGGCAAGGTCTACGCCTGCCGCTTCGCCCTGCAGGCCCTGTACGGCCACGGCGAGGCCTCGCTGATTGAGGGCATCCGCCCGATCAATCCGCTCGACGTGCTCGACCTCAAGCTCCTGCATCGCAAGGAGAACGCGCTGATCATCGACACCTGGACGGTTTGAGCAAAAGGGCAGGTGCCACCATGTTACAGAAACGCATTGTGCGCGCGGCCGCGGTCCAGATCGCGCCCGACCTCGAGAGCGGCGAAGGCACGCTGGCCAAGGTCTGCGAGGCGATCGACGAGGCCGCCGGGAAAGGCGTGCAGCTGATCGTCTTCCCTGAGACCTTCGTGCCGTACTACCCGTACTTCTCCTTCGTACGGCCGCCGGTGCACTCCGGCAGCGACCACATGCGGCTATACGAGCAGGCCGTGGTGGTGCCCGGCCCGGTCACCGATGCCGTCGCCGGGCGCGCACGCCGGCACGGCATGGTCGTGGTGCTCGGCGTGAACGAGCGCGACCACGGCAGCCTGTACAACACGCAGCTCATCTTCGACACCGAGGGCAACCTCGCGGTCAAGCGCCGCAAGATCACGCCCACTTTCCACGAACGCATGATCTGGGGACAGGGTGACGCGGCCGGGCTGAAAGTCGCTGAGACCTCGATTGGCCGCGTCGGCGCACTGGCGTGCTGGGAGCACTACAACCCGTTGGCCCGCTACGCGCTGATGACCCAGCACGAGGAAATCCACTGCAGCCAGTTCCCGGGCTCGCTGGTCGGGCCGATCTTTGCCGAGCAGATCGAGGTCACCATCCGGCATCACGCGCTGGAATCCGGCTGCTTCGTCGTCAACGCCACCGGCTGGCTGACCGAAGCGCAGATCGCCTCCGTGACCACCGATCCGGCGCTGCAGAAGGCGCTGCGCGGCGGCTGCAACACCGCAATCATCTCGCCGGAGGGCCAGCACCTGGCGCCGCCGTTGCGCGAGGGCGAGGGCATGGTCATTGCCGACCTCGACATGTCGCTCATCACCAAGCGCAAGCGAATGATGGATTCGGTGGGCCACTACGCGCGCCCGGAACTGCTAAGCCTGGCCATCAATGAACGGCCGGCGGTGACGGCAGTGCCGATGGCAGGCGCCTTCTCCAACTTCCATGGGAGCATCCGCGATGACATCCAGCGCGACCGTGCCGGCGTCGAGCCGGCAATTGATGACTGAGCTGCAGTCCGTCGGGCTGCGCCTGGAAGACCCGAATGCCGGCGCAGCCAGCCGGCGCGGCGGGGCCGGTCCGTCCGACCACAAGGCGGTCACCATCGACGGCGTGACCATCATGGTGCCGGTGCATACCAGCACCGCGTGGCACTCGCCGTTCGTGGCGCAGGCGCCCGATGGAACGGGGCGCAGCGCGCTGATGCGCGGCACCATCCCGATTGCCAGCATCAGCTTTCCGAAGGCGCCGCGCTTCTATGCGCTGCAGACCCTGGAGGGCATCCCATACTCGCATATCGCCACGCTGCATGGCGCCGACGTGCTGGCCACGACCGTCCTGCAGACCTGCATCCGGTACGAGAGCCGCAAGAAGACCTGCAAGTTCTGCTCGATCGGCCAGTCGCTGGCGGCAGGCCGTACGGTGGCGCGCAAGACGCCGGAGCAACTGGCCGAAGTGGCGCGCGCCGCAGTGCTGCTCGATGGCGTCAGGCATATGGTGCTGACCACCGGCACGCCGCCGACGCAGGACCGGGGCGCGGCTATTCTTTGCGAGAGCGCCTTCGCCATCAAGGCCGCGGTCGACCTGCCGATCCAGGCGCAGTGCGAGCCGCCCGATGACGACCGCTGGTTCGAGCGCATGAAGGCCGCCGGCATTGACACGCTCGGCATGCACCTCGAGGTCGTCACGCCGGCGGTGCGCGAGCGCATCATGCCGGGCAAGGCGTCGGTGCCGCCGAGCCGTTACATTGAAGCCTTCAGGGCCGCCGTTGCCGTGTTCGGCAGGGGGCAGGTCAGCACCTACATCCTCGCGGGACTCGGCGACACCGCAGAAGCCATCCTGTCGCTCTCGCGCGAGCTGATCGAACTCGGGGTGTATCCGTTCGTGGTGCCTTTCGTGCCGATCTCCGGCACGCCGCTGGAGGACCACCCGGCTCCCTCGCCGGCCTTCATGCAGTCGATCCTGCAGCCGCTCGGCGCCATGTTGGGCGCCGCCGGCATGCGCTCGTCCGATATCAAGGCGGGTTGCGGCAAGTGCGGCGCGTGCTCGTCGCTGGCGACCTACGAGCGCGAGGCGGCACTGGCGACCGACGGAGCGACATCATGAAAAGCGATCTCTGCGTCGAGGTGCCGGGCAGCCCGATATTCCGCATCCGCTGGGCCGAGCACGCCTGGGAGGCGGAGCAGGCCTATCGCCTGCGCCAGGTCGTGTTCTGCGAGGAGCAGGGCATCTTCGCGGGCGACGACCGGGACGCGGTGGACGATGTGGCGCAACTGCTGGTGGCGGTGCGCTTCGAGCCGGAGTTGCCGGGTCATCCCGGGACCGTGGTCGGCACCGTGCGCATCCATGAAAGCGAGCCGGGCGTGTGGTTCGGCTCGCGGCTTGCGGTGGATGCTGCATACCGAAGCCAGGGAAAGATCGGTGCGACGCTGATCCGCCTGGCGGTGAGCAGCGCCCACGCGATCGGCTGCCGGCGCTTCCTTGCACACGTGCAGAGCCAGAACGTGCCCTTGTTCAGGCGCTTGCATTGGAACGTCCTGGCCGAGGAGACGCTGCTCGGGCGGCCTCACCACCTGATGCAGGCTGACCTGAACCATTACCCGCCTTGCCATACCCCGCACGCGGGCCTGATTACCGAAGGCAGGGCCGTGAGATGAGCCTCGACGATTTCGTACACACTCTGCGCAGCAGCCGCGGTTTTGCGCATAAGACCGATATCCCGGCCATGCTGTCGCCGCTCGGCGCAGCGGCCGCCGGACGCAACGCGGCCATGGCCGTGGGCGTAGGCGACGACTGCGCGGCATTGCGGGATGGCGACGGCTACCTGCTGTTCGCCATCGAAGGACTGGTCAGCGATTTCATCCGCACCATGCCGTGGTTCGCCGGCTACAGCGCGGTCATGGTGAACATCAGCGATATCTATGCGATGGGCGGCAGGCCGACGGCCGTGGTCGATGCGCTATGGAGCGATGGCGCCGCCGACGCCGCCGAGGTGCTCAAGGGCATGGCCGCGGCGTCTGCCGCCTATGGCGTGCCGATCGTCGGCGGTCACAGCAACGCGCGCAGCGAGCAAAGCCAGCTTGCCGTGGCCATCCTCGGCCGTGCGCGCAAGCTGCTGTCGAGCTTCGCCGCGCGTCCCGGCCAGCGCCTGTTGATGGCCGTGGACCTGCGCGGCGCATTCGCGGAGCCATTTCCGTTCTGGAACGCCTCCACGGGCGCACCGGGCGAACGACTGCGTGCGGATCTCGAACTCTTGCCTGTGCTGGCCGAAGAGGGCCTTTGCGCCGCAGCCAAGGACATCAGCATGGCGGGTCCGCTTGGCACCGCGCTGATGCTGCTCGAATGCTCCGGGGTGGGCGCCCGCATCGCGCTGGAGCGCATTCCCCGGCCCGCTGGCGTGCCCCTGGAGCGATGGCTGACGGCATTCCCGAGCTATGGCTTCCTGCTGGCCGTCGATGACGACGATGCGCAGGCGGTCGAACGCCGCTTCCTCGATCGCGGCATTGCCTGCGCCCAGATCGGCGCCATCGACGATTCCCGTGTCGCCACGCTCACGCACGCCGGCGAACGGGCCACGTTGTGGGACTTGCGCGAGGCGGGGTTCATCCTGCCGACGCGCCTGGCCACGCCGATCGATTCCCCAACCTGAGAACTGCCATGCCGGTTACCCATTTCCGCATCCGCTGGCCTGACCAGACCGAGATGGCCTGCTATTCCCCATCCTCCATCGTCACGGAGCACTTTGTCGAAGGGACAGCGTATCCGCTGGACGAGTTCGTCGAGCGTGCGCGTACCGCGCTGGGCGCCGCATCCGAGCGGGTGCGGGCCAGGTATGGCTACGCCTGCTCCTCCGCAATGGATCAGCTCCGCATCCTGGAAATTGCCGCGCAGCGGTTCCGGGGCCAGGACGGCGCCACCGTCCGTTTTCTCGGCTTTGGCAGCTAACCGTTCTTCAAATTTCTCGCCTCAAAGGATCCAACATGTCCCACATCATCAACACCAATCCGGGCCAGGCCGCAGAGCCCAGGCACTACGGCGTCATCATTGTCGGCGGCGGCCAGGCCGGACTATCGATGAGCTACTTCCTGAAGCAGGCCGGCATCGACCATCTGCTCATCGAGAAGCACACCGTCACGCACGCCTGGCGCACGCAACGCTGGGATGCGTTCTGCCTGGTGACGCCGAACTGGCAATGCGCGCTGCCGGGCTATCCCTACCAGGGAGATGATCCGCACGGCTTCATGAAGAAGGATGAAATCACGGCCTATCTCGATGGCTTTATCCGGACGGTCGGCGCGCCGGTACTCGAGCATACCGAGGTGCGGCAAGTGAAGGCGCGCGCCCAGGGGGGATTTTCCGTGGTGACGAGCCAGGGTGCATTCACCGCGGACCAGGTGGTGGCGGCCTCGGGTGGTTATCACACGCCGATCGTGCCGCGCATGGCCGAGCGCCTGCCGACGTCGATCCGGCAATTGCAATCGTCCGAATACAGGAATCCCGGGTCGCTGCCCGAGGGTGCGGTGCTCGTGGTTGGCTCGGGCCAGTCGGGCGCGCAGATTGCCGAAGACCTGCACCTGGGCGGGCGCAAGGTGTATCTGGCCGTCGGCGAGGCGCCGCGTTGCGCGCGCTTCTATCGCGGGCGGGACGTCGTGGACTGGCTCGCGGACATGAAGTACTACGATCTGCCCGTTACCGAGCATCCGCTGCGCGAGGGCGTGCGCGATAACACAAATCACTACGTCACCGGTCGCGACGGCGGCCGCGATATCGACCTGCGCAAGTTCGCCACCGAGGGGATGGAGCTCTACGGCGTGCTGGGCGACTACCGCGACGGCCAGCTTCGTTTTGCGCCGGACCTTCGTCACAACCTGGACGATGCCGATGCAACCTACAACCGCATCAACGCGAGCATCGACAAGTTCATCGCGGAGCGAGGCATGGAGGCGCCGCCGCCGAGCGTCTATGCGCCCGTATGGGCGCCACCGGCCGAGCGCACCGAACTCGATCCCAAGGCAGCCGGCATCGGTTCGATCATCTGGTGCATCGGCTTCCGACCGGATTTCAGCTGGCTCGAAGTGCCGGTATTCAACGGCCGCGGTTATCCAGGCCATGAACGTGGCGTGACAGCGCACGCCGGTTTGTATTTCCTCGGGCTGCCGTGGTTGCACACGTGGGGATCGGGGCGATTCTCCGGCATCGCGCGCGACGCCGAATACCTCGCGGGTTTGATTGCCGCGGGCGAGAGCGACACCGCGCTGGCCGCCTGACATGGAAGCCCTTGTCTCGCGCCATGTCGCCGGCATGCCCCAGTTGGCATACACCGGCCTGTCAGAGAACTGGCTGCTGAAGACCTGCGGCGACCTGCACTGGCGCCTGCTGGCCGCCGGCGTCGGCCTGGCGGTGCCGGACTTCCGGGATGCCGAGGGCAATCCGGTGTATGCGGCGTTCACCGCGATCCGCGTGCGCGATGCCGCGCCGCAAACGGTCGGCGAGCACGCCGAGTTCAGCATCGACTCGCGCATCTTGCCAGCGGGCGGCGTGAAGCACCTCAGCGAACATGCGGTCGACATGCAGGGGGACCGCCGCGCCAGCGTGACGATGCTGTCCACCTTCATCCGTCGCACGCGTGAGCGGGACAACCGCTCGGTCGTGCGCACCATGCCGACCGTGGCCGCGAAGTGGGCCGGCGCCGGCCCGTCGGCACAGGCGGCGGAACTGTCGCTGCTAGCACGGCGGTTTCGCTGCGGGGACTGGGGCACGCATCTCGGGCTCGATCAGGCCCGGCATCGTGTCTGCCACGCGGCCGAATACCTGCCGTGCCCCTGCAACGACTTCAATGGTGCCGACCTGCTGTACTTCGCCAGCTTCCAGGCCATGGTCGATCGCGCGGAATGGCAATGGCGCCGCGACGCGGATCCGCCCTCGGTGTTCGCGCGGGACCTGTTCTTCCATGGCAACGCCAATGTCGGCGAGTCGCTGGAGCTGACCATTTCCGCACTGCGCGAGGACAAGGAGGGATTGACGCACTGGTGTGAGATCCGGCGCAGCCGCGACGGCGAGAAGATCGCCGATGTGGTCACGCAGAAACGCTGGAGGCAACGATGAACGCGAACCGGATCGACCTGGCAGGCGCCCTGGAGCTGAAGCCGGTCTACGGGCCCGACGATCTGACTGGCCTTGGCCACCTGGGCGACATGCCCGGCGAGGCCCCGTTCGTTCGCGGCCCCTATTCCACCATGTACCGCGGCAGGCCATGGACCATCCGCCAGTACGCGGGATACGGCGACGCCGCGACGTCGAATCTCGCCTATCGCGAGGCCTTGAAGCAGGGCGCGCAGGGCTTGTCGGTGGCCTTCGACCTGCCGACCCATCGCGGCTACGATTCCGACGACCCTCAGGCGCAGGCCGATGTCGGCATGGCCGGCGTGGCCATCGACTCGGTCGACGATATGCGGCGCCTGTTCAAAGGCATTGCGCTGGACCGTGTGTCAGCATCGATGACCATGAGTGGTGCGGTGCTCCCAGTACTGGCAGCGTTCTTTGTCGCGGCCGAGGAATCGGGCGTCCCGTTCGAACAGCTGCGCGGCACCATCCAGAACGACATCCTCAAGGAGTTCATGGTCCGGAACACCTGGATCCATGCGCCGCAGCCGTCGCTGCGCATCGCCACCGACGTGGTCGAATGGCTGGCCGCGCATGCGCCGAAATTCAACGGCATGTCGATCTCGGGTTATCACTTCCAGGAAGCGGGCGCCGATCCGGTGCTGGAACTGGCGCTGACACTGGCCAATGCCAGGACCTATGTCGGCCTGCTGCGTGAGCGCGGCCTTGATGTCGATGCGTTCTGCGGCGGACTGAGCTTCTTCTTCGGCGTCGGCAAACCATTCTTCGTTGAAATCGCCAAGCTGCGCGCCGCGCGGCTCCTGTGGCACGACATCGTGTGCGAGCTGGGCGGCACCAGCGCGCGCGCCACCGCCATGCGCATGCATTGCCAGACTTCGGGTTGGACGCTCGCCGCGCAGCAGCCGCTCAACAATATCGCGCGCACCACGGTCGAGGCGATGGCTGCGATCTTTGGCGGTACGCAGTCGCTGCATACCAACGGCTTTGACGAGGCATTGGCATTGCCGGGCGCGCAGGCCTCGCGGCTGGCCCGCGACACGCAGCTGATCCTCCAGCATGAATTTGGCCTGTGCGAGGTGGCGGACCCGTGGGCGGGCTCCTACCTGATCGAGTCGCTGACCGGCCGCATGGTGACGGAGGTTCGCGCGGTGCTGGCGCACATCGATGCCCAGGGTGGCATCCTGCCAGCCCTCGAATCCGGCTGGGTGCAGCGGCGCATCCACCAGGCCGCGCTGCGGACGCAGGCTCGGCTCGATGCGGTGGAAGAGGTCGTGGTGGGTGTCAACCGCTACCAGGAGCCCGACGACAATGGTCAGGAATGCCTGGAGATCGACGGTACCCAGGTGCGCGTGAAACAGGCATGCCGCCTGGACGCGCTGCGCAGCCGCCGCGATGACGGGGCGGTCCGGCATGCGCTGGCGGCGTTGACCGAGGCGGCCAGGCGGGGCAAGCGCAACCTGCTGGCCTGTGCGATCGACGCCATGCGTTGCCGCGCCACGGTCGGGGAATGTACCCGGGCGCTGCTCCAGGTCTGGCCGCGCCATACTGTCCAGTCGTCCTACGACGCAGCGCTGTATGGCACGGCTCGCGCCGGCAACACGGAATGGCTGGCGGCCTGCGATTGCGTCAGTGCGCTGCACGAGCGGCTTGGCCGCGCGCCCCGGATCCTCGTGGCCAAGCTCGGCCAGGACGGCCACGACCGTGGTGCGAGGGCGGTGGCGGCCGGGCTTGCCGATGCCGGGTTCGTGGTCGAACTGACACCGCTGTTCCAGTCCGCCGAGGCGGTTGCGTCTTCTGCTTGCGATGGCGACTTCGATGCGATCGGCATCTCCACGCTGGGCGGCGCGCATCTGGAACTGCTGCCGGCGTTGCTACACGCCTTGCGGCAGCGCGCGCTCGATGTGCCGGTCTTCGTCGGCGGCATTGTTCCGGCAGACCACAGGCGCTTGCTGCGCCAGTGCGGTGTGCAGGGAATTTTCGGACCGGGCACGCCGATGGAGATCATCGTGAGCACCATCGTGGCTGCGCTCACGTTGTCTAGGATGCCTACCGCGTCCGCGCCCTTTCATTGACACCGGCGCGTTCGGTGGGCAAGCGCCTCCGTCATGCGTCCAGGAGTCGTCGCCCCGCAAATCGCGCCACCTCCCGCGCCAGCAAATCCTCAGTGCAGTTGGCGGTAAGAGTGACGGTAAGGCCTCACAGCCAATCCCTAGAAGTGGGTGGCGATAGACGCCTGCAGCGCGGAGTAGAGCTCGCCGAACGCAATGGCGGTCGGCGAGGCGCCAAGCGCCTTGAACATCGAGATCCAGAGCGGGATGCCGGGCACGCGGATCTTGAAGCCCTTCAGGTCCGCAGGTGTCTGAACCGGCCGGCTGGCCGAGGTGATATTGCGGTAGCCGTTGTCCAGGCACTTGTCGAACACGTGCAGGTTGACCTTGCCCAGCGCTGCCCGCACGTGCGCGCCGACGTCACCATCCATGGCCGCCCAGACTGTGTCGTAGTCCTTGAAGGCAAAGGCAACGCCGTTGATGCCGGCGGTCGGCACCAGTGTCTGCAGGTTGGTACCGGCGGTGGACATGAAATCCATGGCCCCGGCGCGGGTCTGCGAGATCATGTCGGGCTCGGTGCCCAACTGGCTGGCGGGATATACCTGGAGATCCACCTTGCCGCCGGTGTCCTTGCGGATGGCTTCCGCGGCTTCCTTGATGCGCAACGTGCCAGGGTGGTCCGCCAGAAATGCCGTGCCGTATTTGAGCCGGATGCTGGCAGCCTGGGCAAAGCCATGGCGCACCGGCAATGCGAGCGCGAGACTGCCGGCCTCGCGGCTGAACTGCGCGATGTTCCCGACGGTGATTGACTAGATCGCGAAAGGCCTGGTCAATCCCGGGCAAATTGTCACGCACCACGTCGATTTTCGCGATGTTGCCGGCGCGTTTGCACTGGCCGAGGGCAATCCGGGCGAATGCTGCAAGGTGCTGCTTGATTTTGGCCATGGTGGCTGACATTGCACAACGACGCTGGTTTATAATTGTTGAAAAAAGATCACTTATAGTGCTCAAATCGGCATCGGGATAAACCTTTCGTTGGCAAGGGTTTGCTAAGCGTGTATTTTGAACACCATGAGTGATCAAAATCACGGAAAACTAAACCAGCTTCTGGTAAGGCTTGGTGATACCACCTTGGTATCCAGCCGATGGCTGCGCGCGCATGGGTATTCCAACAGCCTTGTCGCACGCTATGTGGCCAGTGGCTGGCTGGTTTCGCCAGCGCGTGGTGTCTACATGAGGCAGGGCGGGCGCCTGCAGTGGCAAGGCGTGGTCCATTCCCTTCAGGCCAACGAGGCATTGGCTGTGCACGTCGGTGGGCGCTTTGCGCTGGCCATGCAGGGGCATGAGCACTACCTGCGCCTGGGCGAAGCGGGCACGATCACGCTTTACGGGCCACAACGGCTGCCAGGCTGGGTGGGCAAGCTGCCATTGAACGAACACTTCGAGTTTCACGGCAAGGGGCCTTTCGAACTGACTGCGTTGCACTTCATGCCCGAGCTGCCGGAAAAGGCGTTGCTCGATCAGGGATTGACATGGCACGAGGTCAGCCCAGGCACCGATGCCCTGGCCTGTTCCACGCCGGAGCGGGCCATGCTGGAACTGTGCGATGGCGTGGCAAATGCGGCCCTGGTCTATGAGGTCGATGCGCTGATGCAGGCGATGACGACGCTGCGGCCGCAACGGGTCGGCATGATGCTGCGCCATTGCCGCAGCATCAAGGCCAAGCGCCTGTTCCTGGCGCTGGCCGAACGCCACCGGCATGCATGGCTAGCGCATGTGCCACTCGATGGCGTCGATCTGGGCCGGGGCAAGCGCGCGCTGGTGCCCGGTGGACGCCTGCATCCGACCTACCAGATTACTTTGCCTGGAGACCTGGATGAGCATCTGGGATAAGCGCTATACCGACCGGGTGCAATTGCTGGTCGAGATCCTGCCGGTCCTGGCGAAAGAGCCGCGCTTCGCACTTAAAGGGGGCACGGCGATCAACCTGTTCGAGCATGACCTTCCGCGGTTGTCGGTGGACATCGACCTGGCCTGGTTGCCCGTGCATGACTTCGCCGAGGATGCGGCCTCGATTGCTGCGGCATTGGAGCAACTGGCCGATGCACTGCGCGCCCGCCCGCTACAACTGCAGGTGCAGTCGTCGGCGGGCGAGGGTACGCGGTCGGTGACGCGATTGGTGGCCAGCCGTGGCCGCGCGCGCGTGCAGGTCGAGACAACACCGGTCATGCGCGGCACAGTGCATCCGGTGCGCAGCATGGTGGTCAGGCCGAAGGTGGAGGAGGCTTTTGGCTTCGCCTCCGTGCAGGTGCTTGATTTCGCCGATCTTTATGCCGGCAAGCTGGCCGCAGCGTTGTCGAGGCAGCATCCGCGCGATCTGTTTGATGTCAGTCTGCTGCTGGAGGACGAACGTGCGGATGAGAGGCTTTGGCGGACTTTCCTGGTGTACCTGACCTGCAGCCCCAAACCTGCCTGGGAGATGCTGGCCCCTCGCGCGCCGGCGGATTTCGCGGCAACGTTCGACGCGCATTTCAAAGGGATGACTGCCGAGCCTGTCAGTGCGGAAGCGCTGCTGGAAAGCCGCGAGCGCCTGCTGGCGCGAGTGGCGGAGTGGCTGGATGAGCCATCCCGTGCGTTTCTTGGATCCGTGGAGGATGAAAAGCCGGATTTCGGGCTCATCGGGCTTCCTCACGCAGTTGAGTTGCCGGGCATACGGCGCAAGTTGCATAACCTGGCCCAGCGCTCGCCAGCCAAGCGGCAGGCGGATCGTCGCGAGCTGGAACAGACGCTGGCGCGGCTCACAGGGCGGGGTGCCTGAAGCACAGGCCCCTGGCGAGCCAGCAGGTGGCGCTTGACGCGCATTCTCTCTTCGTTCACCTTATGTCCCCGGCATGGATGGCCAGGCGTCCCATTGCCGGCGCCAGGCCTTTCGCGGCGATCGCGCCAGCGCAGCCCGCGGGCGAACAACAAAAGGTGACCAAAGGGAGACCATCACAAATGAGCAAGCTACTGCTCGGACCCGTGCTGTCGTTTCGTGGCCTCGGAACGGATGGCTCATGGAAGGTGACGGCGCTCGTTGGCATAGAAGATCAAGCCAGGGTTCCTCAGGTCACCGTGGAAGGCCGCAAGGCCGGCAAGCCGGTGACCCTGCTGCAGCATGCGGGCCGCACCTATCTGCGCTACGACCTGTCCTGCAAGCTGCGCAAGAACGAACGGCGGGTACCGTACAGCATCGAAGGTGTCGGGGAGGCGTGGCACTTTACCGTGCCCGGCAAGGGCTACGCGCCGCGCATGGCCTATGTTTCGTGCAACGGATTCTCCGACCCGGGCGGCATGCGCAAGCTGGTCAAGGCCGAGAACGCGGTATGGGCGGACTTGCTGTGCAACCACGACAAGGAAATCCGTCCGCCAGGCTATGAGCTGGACAAGGAGCAGCTCTGGCACGAGGCGCGTACCCATGACCAGGGCAATCAGCGCTTCCATCTGATGCTGATGGGCGGCGACCAGATCTACTTCGATTCGATCTGGGAAGACATCAAGCTGCTGAAGCGCTGGATCGGGTTGACGCGGGAGGAGCAGCTGCAGTACCCGGTGGACGCTGACCTCGAGAAAGAAATCGAGGACTACTATTTCAAGCTCTACAGCGAGCGCTGGCTGCCTCATGCCAGGTCAGGGTGGGGTAGTGCAGAGAAGCCGCTCGACGCTGCCCAGGCCATGGCACGGATCCCCACGGTGATGATGTGGGATGACCATGACATCTTCGACGGCTGGGGTTCCTATAGCCCCGAGATGCAGCGCAGTCCATTGTTCCAGCGGCTGTTCTTCCATGCGCGCCGGGCGTTCTGGGTCTTCCAGATGCAGCATGCTGTCGAACAGCTTCCCGACCTGGTGCCGCGCACTGACGTCAGGGTCCGGTCTGACGATCCATTGTTCGAACCGGTCAAGTGGTCTCAGGTGCTGTCCGGTGACAAGCTTGCGCTGCCGTTGCTGGACGAGCAGCCGGGGTTCACGTTCACGCATTCGGCTGGCCCAGTCAGTCTGATCGTTGCTGACCTGAGGACCGAACGATCCCAGGAGCAGGTGCTTGGACCCGGTACCTGGGGCGCACTGCAGCGGTGGCTGTCGGGTGTCGAATCGGGCCACGCCGTCAACCCTGGCGGCATCAATTGCCAGCATCTGCTGCTGCTGTCCTCCGTGCCGGTGGTCCATCCCAAGCTGTCGCTGGCCGAAGCCTTCCTGGACAACTTTGGCCAGGATCATGTGCTCGACAGCAGTGCCGATGACCTGAAGGACCACTGGACCCACGACGATCACGAGGGCGAGAGGAAGCGCCTGGTAGAGACGTTGCTCAAGACAGCCAGCCAGAAGCAGCTGCGCGTGACGATCATCTCTGGTGATGTCCATGTCGCGGCCTGGGGTGTCGCCTACAGGAAAGACGTGGGGCCGAAGGACAACTGGGCGCAGATACAGCAGCTGACCAGTACTGCCGTGGTGCATCCCTCGCTGGTCGGGGTCATGGAGCGTCTGTTCTTCCATGTGCTGAACAACGTTGCCCAGTCGAAGCAGGCGCTGGATGTCAACCTGTCTGCGGAAATGATGCTCTTTCCCGGATCCAACCGGTACGTGATGCCGGCCAGGAACTGGCTTGCCATTGAGCTGGACCGGGGCACGGACAACCCGAACGGCTGCAAGCTGTGGGCGACGTGGCGGTGCGAGACCAAGGCAGCATTCTCCAATCACCTGCTGGCTACCGATCCGGTGAACTTATAGTTTTAGCCGAGTCAGAGAGTAGGGCGGGGCGACGTACTCAGGCATGCGTCCCCATGCCTCGCCGATTCAAACCCCATCCGCGGAGGATTCAAGCCATGCGCCATTGATGCCGCCGTCTGCATGACGGCCAGTCTCCACCGCCCCCAAAGCAGGGGGAGTTCCTGGCATCCCTGGAATCTTGCATGTCAAATCCCAAGCTGACGCTGGAAAGCGTTTCCTATGTCCTGCCCGACGGCCGGACGCTCTTCTCTGAACTGTCCGAACAATTCGACGTTCGCCCCACCGGCCTGGTCGGGCGCAACGGTATCGGCAAGTCCGTGCTGGCACGCATCCTGGGCGGGGAGCTTGAGCCCTCCGCGGGGCGTTGCGTGCGGTCGGGCAGCTTGCATTACCTGTCTCAGCAGGCTGCGCATGCCGTGCAGACGTCGGTGGCGGGGCTGGCTGGCGTGCAACCGGTGCTGGATGCGCTGCAACGCCTTGAGGCCGGCAGCACCGCGGCACAAGACTTCGATGACGTCGGCGAGCACTGGAACATGCCGCAACGGCTGCGGCAGGAGCTGGAACGCAATGGCCTGGGCCACCTGCAGGCGGATACCCCGGCGAGCACCCTGAGCGGCGGCGAAGCCATGCGCGTGGCACTGATCGGCGCGTTGCTGTCGGATGCCGATTTCCTGATCCTCGACGAACCCAGCAATCATCTGGACCGGCCGAACCGGCTGGCGCTGATCGCGCAACTGCAACGCTGGCAGCGCGGCCTGCTGGTGGTCAGCCATGACCGGCGGTTGCTGGAGGGCATGGCGCGCATCGTCGAGCTGTCGTCGCTCGGGTTGCGCAGCTATGGCGGCGGCTATTCGTTCTATGCGCAATGCAAGGCGCAGGAGCGAGAGAACGCCTTGCGGCAGCTGGACCAGCGCAAGCTCGAACGCAAGCGGGAAGAACAGTCGCTGCGTGCGCAGCGTGAACGCCAGGAGCGGCGGCAGGCCCGTGGCAACCGGCAGGCGCACGATGCCAACCAGGCCAGCATCCTGCTGGGCCGGCAGAAGGAGCGCAGCCAGGCATCGGCAGGCAGGCTGCGCCTGCAGCAAGCCGCCACGCGCGAAGCGCTCGATGCGCGCGTGCGCGACGCCGCGCAACAGGTGGAGGACGATGCCGCGATCGTATTGCTCGCCTTGCCTGTCAGCCAGACCGCGCAACGCCGCGTAGCTGAACTGGAGGAGGTCGATCTGCCGTTCGTGCCGGCCGCCACGCGCCGCATCAGCCTGGTGCTGACTGGCCAGCAGCGCGTGGGCGTCGTCGGCCCCAACGGTTGCGGCAAATCCACCTTGCTCAAGCTGCTTGCCGGCCAGTTGCAGCCGCTGGCTGGCCGCTGCGCGGTGCATGTCGAAAACGCCTACCTCGACCAGCAGCTGGCCGGCCTGCTGCCGCAGCGCTCAGCCATCGAACAGATGCTGGCCGCCAACCACACCGCCGGGGAGGCGGCCTTGCGCACGCGGCTTGCGCTGCTGGATCTCGATGCGCAGAAGGTCACCGCACCCAGCGGCCTGCTCAGTGGCGGCGAGCGCCTGAAGGCCGCGCTGGCTTGTACCTTGTATGCCGATCCGCCGGCACAGCTGCTGTTGTTCGATGAGCCCAGCAACCACCTGGACCTGGCGTCTGTGCAGGCAGTGGAAACGATGCTGCGCGGCTATCAGGGCACACTGGTGGTGGTGTCCCACGACGATGTGTTCATGGGCAGCCTGGGGCTGACCCATCGCCTGGCGGCTACGTCGGATGGTTGGAACCTGGAACCCTGGTGACCCGACAGCGGGGTGGTTTTATTTATACCCGGATGATATTGACATCTTATTTTATCCGGGTAATATTCGGGAATCGTCTCCAAGGGACATCCCCATGACGAACGCAACGCTTCACAACTACACCACCTTCGACGGCCACCGGCGTATCGCCACGGGCTCGCTGCAAGCCAATGCGCTGGCGCTCAAGCGCGCGCTGGAAGCCGGCGCGGGCGGACCCGTGCTGGTTTTCGACGACAGCAGCGGGCGCTCGATCGACCTGGATACGAGCGGGACGGAGGCCGCCTTACTTGAGCGGACTGCCGAGCGCGCCGCGCAGCTCGAATCCCCGCGGCAGCCAGCCGGCGACAACGACGAAGCAGCGGATGTGGCCGAGCCGCGGGGCCGAGGGCGCCCGAAGCTTGGCGTGGTATCGCGCGAGGTGACGCTGCTGCCGCGCCATTGGGAATGGCTGGCCGCCCAGCCAGGCGGGGCATCCGTGGCCCTGCGCAAGCTGGTCGAGCAGGCGCGCCGGGACAACGCGGACAAGGACCGCGGCCGCCGCGCCAGCGAACGCGCCTACCACTTCATGGTGGTGATGGCGGGAGATCTGCCCGGCTTCGAGGAAGCTACGCGGGCCTTGTTCGCGGGCGATGTGGCGGGCTTTGCGCAGCGGCTCGAGACATGGCCGGTGGATATCCGCGAGCACGTGATGCGCCTTGCGGACAGCAACGCCTGAACGGCTGCGCGGTCCCGTTCAGATGCCGCCCAGCAGGTCATGCGCATCCACGATCGCATAGGCGATCTCGGGATGCTCTTCCATGCTGCGGCGGATGGCGGCGGGGATCGACTGGCGGATCTTGCGGCACAGGCCGGGCTGCTCCTGCACCTGGATGCTGATGCCGCGCACTGTGCGCACGCCGCGGGCGCTGGGGGTGATGGTCAGCACGATGCCCAGCTGGGCCTGCATCAGGCTTTCCATGCGCTGCAATTCCGCCAGGCTGGTCAGGCTCTCAAGCCGTTCGACCAGCCGCTTTTCCTCGGCGCGGGTGAGCCGCAGCACGCGCAAGTCGGCGTTGGGGTCACTCAGCAAGGCTTCGCGCCCGCAGATGCAGGCGCCGGGCGGGCATTCCGTGCGAAGAGGGAGCGGCGCATTCATGTGGGGCGCGGCCACAAGGCCGCAAGATAGCGGGGACGATGACCGGATATGTTAATTCAGGTTGCCGGTCGCCGGTTGCCCGCTGCGGGTGCGCCATCTTGCCCGCCGCCCCTCAGGCGCCCCTCAGGTCCCCGGCCGCGGCACCTGGCCTGGCCGCGCGGGCATGGTTCAGTCCTGCTGCTCTATATGGGCCGACTTAATCAGGGCACGCCATTTGGCGGTCTCGGCATCGATCAGCTTCCGGAACTGCGCGGGCGAGCCGCCGGCCGGCTCGGCGCCCAGCGCCGCCAGGCCCTTGCGCACGTCCGATGCCTGCAGCGCAGCTTGCAGCGCTGCGTTAGGGCTGGCATGAGGCAGCGCGGACGGTCGGACGCAGTGGCAGGCACAGGCGAGTGCATGGGAGCAGGGGTGGCTGCGCCATCGGGCCGGCCGCTCAACTTGCGCCAGATCGAGGTGTTCCAGGCCATCATGCTGGCGGGCTCGGTCAGCGGTGCCGGACGCATGCTGCTTGTGTCGCAGCCCGCGGTCAGCCGGGTGCTGGCGCTGACCGAAAGCCGGCTCGGCTACCCCTTGTTCGAGCGCGCGCGGCAAGCTGTTGCCGACGCCTGAAGCGCGGCGCCTGTTTGCCGAGGTCGAGCAGGTCTACAGCGGCGTACGGCGCGTCAACGAGCTGGCTGCGGCGTTGCACCGCGAAGGCGCCGGCACGCTGCGCGTAGTGGCCAGCGCCGCGTTCGCGCAGCAGCTGGTGCCGCGTGCGCTGGCGCAGCTGCGCGCGGGCGGCGTGCCCACGCGCATTGACTACCGCAGCGTCACCTTCGACGAACTGGTCGGCATTTTCCTGAGCGGTCGGGCCGATGTCGGCGTGTCGATGGTGCCGGCCGGGCATCTGACGCTGTCGTCCACGCTGCTCGGGCGCCAGCCGATGCTGTGTGTCCTGCCGCCGGACCATCCGCTGGCAGGCCGCGAGGCGGTGACGCCGGAGGATTTCGCCGGCAGCGCGTGGATCGGCTATCCGCCCGACACGCCGCTGGGCCGTGCGCTGGCCGGCTTCTTCGGCGACAGCGACAGCGGCGCGCCCGCCATCGAGGTGCATTCCCCGGTCACGGCATGCGCCTTTGTGCAGCAGGGCCTGGGGCTGGCGCTGGTGGATGCGTGGAGCGTGACGCCAGCCATGCGCGCGGCCCTGGCGGTGCGGCCGGTGTTGCCCGCGGTCGGCCTGGAAATCTGGGCGACCCATTTCAGCCTGGCGCCGTTGCCGTTGGCGGGGCGCCGCTTCCTGGCCGCGGTCGGCAAGGTGCTGCGCGACATCCAGCCGCCTGCCGCGTGTGCGCAGGGGTAGTCCGGCAGCAAATGCCGATCCGGTCTATGCTCGCGGCAGCGGTGCGGCCCGACGGCCCCCGACGATGAGAATTTCCAACCAAGGCCTGCACAGGAGATCCCCCATGGCACTCTCGATGTACGACGTTTCGATTCCCCCGTTCATCCGCGCACTCGCCAACCTGGCCGAGATCCTGGACAAGGGCGCGGCCCACGCCCAGGCGCAGGGCATGGACCCGGCCGACCTGATCCAGACCCGCCTGATCGCCGACATGGATGCGCTGCCGGCACAGGTGCAGCGCGCCAGCGACGCCGCCAAGGGCTGTGCCGCGCGGCTGGCAGGCATCGAGGTGCCGTCGTTCGCCGATACCGAAACCACCTTTGCCGAACTGCAGGACCGCATCGCCCGCACCATCGTGTTCCTGGAGCAGATCGCGCCCGAGCAGCTGGAAGGCAGCGAGCAGCGCGCGATCGAGCTGAAGCTGCGCCAGGGGCCGATGACGTTCGACGGCAAGTCCTACCTGCTGGGCTTTGCGCTGCCCAATTTCTACTTCCACGTGACCACGGCCTACGACATCCTGCGCCATAAGGGTGTGCAGATCGGCAAGCGCGACTATCTGGGGCTGAAGTAAGAAGCCGAGCAGGGCCAGTAGGAAAAATGCCGGGCGCGAAGCCTCCCACGCGGCGGGGCTTGTGGGACAAAATCCATGACAGTGGAATAAAGCGCCGCCGCGGCGCGTTTACTCAGTTGACAGGCTCCGGCGGCAGCAACATCGCGCTGCCCGGGCGCGGCGTTCCCGACGTGGAGAATGCTGCGCCGCGGCCTGCCTCCTGGAGACTGAAATGAAAGTGCCCCATCTGATTTCTGGCCTGCTGCTTGCCATGATGGCGGTGGCGGCGTGCTCCACCGACAGTGGCACGGATCCGGCGGGCGGTTCGTCCTCATCTCGCAGTGGCAGTAGCCGGAGCTCTGGCGGCGCAATGTATCGCGGCGGCTACTAATTGGTCCTGGCCGCCAGCCCGAGGAGTATCCATCCCGGTGAGCTTGCGCGACGACCTCGCCGCCTGCCTGCCGCAGCTGCGCCGTTACGCGCGCGCGCTGACGGGTGATGCCGCATGGGCGGATGACCTGGTGCAGGACACGCTCGAGCGCGCGCTCGCGCGCACCTCGATGCTGCGCGCCCACAGCAATACGCGCGCCTGGTTGATGACCATACTGCGTCACCTCTATATCGATCAGTTGCGCAAGCACCGCGAGCTAGCGCTTGATGCCGATGACCCTGTGTGGCAGAGGCTGGAAGCGCCGGTCGGGGAGGTCGGTGGGCTGCTGCTGCTCGATTTGCAGCGCGCGCTGTACCGCCTGCCGCTGGAGCAGCGCGACGTGCTACTGCTGGTGACGCTGGAGCAACTGAGCTACCGGGAAGCTGCCGCCATCCTGCAGGTGCCGGTGGGGACGGTGATGTCGCGGCTGTCGCGGGCACGCGAGCACCTGCGCGTGCTGCTCGGCAGCGATGCTGGAAGCCGGCCCGGGATTTTCAAAGTCGTGAGGCAGAGGCCATGACTGATGATCGAAGTTCCACCGCGCTGACGACAGGCCCGGAGTTGGAGCGGCTCTCGGCTCTGGTCGATGGCGAGCTTGCGCCGCACGAGCAGGCCGAGGTCGCGGCCGCGCTGGCGCACGATGTACAGGCCTCCGCACGTGTGGAGGATTACCGGCGTCAGGGTGCCGCACTCAGGTCGTTGTTTCCGTTGCCGACGGATGTGCGCTATGTACTGGTGCTGCCGCGCCGTACGTGGTGGCGGCGCGTGTCGGCTGCGCTGGCCTGGGCCGGCGCGGGGATGATCCTCGGCACCGGCGGCGTGTGGCTGTCGACGCGCGAGGCCGATCCCTGGGCTTTCTCCCGCCATGCCGACCTTGCCTACGCGGTCTACGCGCCGGAGCAGCGCCACCCGGTAGAAGTGGCTGCCACCGATCAGGCGCACCTGGTGGAGTGGCTGTCGCGCCGGCTGGCGCGCACGCTGACGATTCCAGCGCTGAACGAATACGGCTACACGCTGATGGGTGGGCGGCTCTTGCCCGGCGCGGCCGGCCCGGCGGCACAGCTGATGTATCAGAACCAGGCGGGCAGGCGCCTCACGCTGTATATCACCGAGGCTGCGCCGCAGCACGCCTCCTTCCGTTTGCTGCGCCAGGAGGACCGGCGCACGTTCTATTGGGCCAGCGCGGGTGCCGGTTACGCGCTCTCGGGCCAGCGCAGCGAGCCGCGCCTGCGCGAGATCGCGATGGACGTCTGCAGCAGCGTGGGCGGAAATCCGCAGGGATGGCAGTGAGGCGCAACCTCACCGCCTGTGGAATAAAACGTGCCGCTAATCCGTTTACTTCATGCAGTGCGGGCCGGCGGCAAACCGATGTGCCATGCGCTCCGCGAGGACATACGTCGGGACTTTGAGGTCAGGGTGACAATCATGGGCAAGGTTTTGGCGGCCGCAGCGGCCGTGTGCGCAGGCCTCAGCTTTGGCGTGGCGGCGCCGGCCGAGGAACTGGTGTCGGCGCCCTGCCAGCAAGTGGTTGGACAGGCCGAGATTGACGGCGTGCTGCAGGTGATCTCGGGGGTGGCTTGCTTGCAGCCGGACGGGACGTGGCAGTTGGTCGACGGAGCAAGCGGGGTGGTCACCTATGCGGCCCCGGCCTATTACTATGATCCCTGGTACTGGGCGCCGGTCGGCGTGGGCTTTGGTGCCAGCGTGATCTTTGTTGACCGCTTCCATCACTTCCACCATATGCACCATGTGTTCGTCCGCAGGCCGGGCGTGATCGTTCGTGGTGGTTTCCATGGCGGCTTTCATTCCGGCTCCCATGGCGGTTTCCATAGGGGGTTCCACGGTGGGGGTGGAGGTGGCTCGCATGGTGGCTCGCATGGTGGCTTTCATGGCGGCGGCATGCACCACTGATGGCTATCCACAGCGCGCTGAGCGCCTGGCCGGCACGGCCAACCAACGCTGAGATCAGGTTGTAGGGCCGATGGCATTCTCCCGTCCGCGAGGCGCGTATCGGTTCAGATGTGAACCCGGTGCCTGGTGATTCCAGCGTGGAAGCCCGTTAGAGCTTTGACCAAAGCGCCACGAGCGCGTAGATAGCGGCGGGCATCAGAAGACAAGCTGCTAGCGTCAAGTAGTACCGTGCACCGTGATGGGGTGGATGCGTATGGAAATAGTGAATTGTCGGCTTCATATTGTCCTGCCAAAGTGAACGAGACTAGAGGGGACGCTTCAAGCATAGGAATTTCTCGCGCACCTGGATTGGCGCAAGCAAGCTGTACGCCCGTCGAGCCAGCCGAGGGAGACCTTGATGTGGTGCGCAACCATGCCCCGGTCCAGTACGAGTTGCCGCGCGGCAATTCGGCCGACCAGAGGCGGACTATTTGAAACGAACTGGCAATGGCTGCTCACAACGGCACAATGTCAGTACTCATTGGCAGGCATCGACTGCAGGCGGAAACACGTGCCAGCAGCCGTCATCGTGCCTAAAGAAGAACAACGCGCGCAAACCGGCCGGATGCACGGTCTCAACGCATACGTAGCGTCGCCGGCCCGATAGGGTGCGACTGAATTCGACTACGTGGATGGACGACGTTGGGCTAGGCGCGAGCCATTTATCGACCTGAAAGCGCAGTGACTGCTCATTTGTGCTTTTCATGTCCCCCTCCATTACCCCGGTTCTTGTCTGTCGCAGCATTCCTAGAGCGCCCAACAATTGTCAGAATCGCACCCTCCATGCGCCTCCAGGGCGCTGTATTGATGCATGCGGAATGTGCGACCGAGCACAAATCGTCATGCTCCCATCGGGGTAACGGCCAGAATTTGCCGGAGGTTGACCCTTGCCTTTTAACAGCCCACTGGTGTCGACGCGAAGTACATTCGACAGCGCATCATGCGCTTGCAAAGCATTGACAATGCCCCACGCCGCGGGGGCGCGAACCCCGGCAGTTGCTCTCCAGTTTGGCGCGCCTGGTCGACGACGGAATCACCGCACAGCCCTGCTGCAGCAGCCAGGCCAGCGCGACCTGCGCGGGAGATGCGTCGTGCGCCAGTGCAATCCGCTGCAGCACCGGGTCGTGCATCACCTTGGCGTAGGCCAGCGGCACGTATGCGGTGATGTGGATGCCTTGCGCGCGGGTGAAGTCGGCAAGCTTGCGGTTCTGCAGGAACGGGGGCATTTCGATCTGCTATCAGTGCGTCATGGCACTGGCCGGAACGCCGCCGCTGCGGGCATCGAAGCCGGCGGCGCGGTCCAGGCGCCCGCTCAGCTCGGTCAGGGCCAGTGCCACCAGCACGACCAGCGCGCCAATCCACGGGGTCTGCATCAGCCCCAGGTGGGTCACGATCAGCCCGCCGGCCCATGCCGCGCCGGCAATGCCGAGATTGAAGGCGGCAATATTCAGGCCCGAAGCCACGTCCACGGCGTCAGGCGTGAAGCGCTCCGCCTGCTTGACCACATAGACCTGCAGGCCGGGCACGTTGCCGAAGGCCACGGCACCCCAGGCCAGCACGGTCGCCACCACCAGCCAGCGATGCGGCGCGGTGAAGGTCAGCACGAACAGCACCAGGGCCAGCAGCAGGAACACCAGCTTCAGCGCCGGGATCGGCCCGTGGCGGTCGGCCAGGCGGCCGCCCCAGATGTTGCCGGCGGCGACCGAGACACCATACACCAGCATCACCAGGCCGACCGCGCCGGCGTCAAAGCCGGACACGTCCTGCAGGATCGGGGCGAGGAAGGTGAAAGGGATGAACGAACCGCCATAGCCGATCGCGGTCTTGGCGTAGACCAGCAGCAGCCGCGGCTCGGCCAGCACGCGCGCCTGCTGCAGCAGCGACGCCGGCGGCGTATGCGCGATGGTGCGCGGCACGAACAGCAGGCTGCCGACAAAGGCCACCGCGCCCAGCGCCGAGACGGCCAGGAAGGTCTCGCGCCAGCCGAAGTGCTGGCCGATGAAGGTACCAAGCGGCACGCCGGTCACCAGCGCCACGGTCAGGCCGGTGAACATGATGGCGATGGCACTGGCGGCCTTCTCGCGCGGCACCAGCCCGGTGGCGATGGTCGAACCGATCGAAAAGAACACACCGTGGGCCAGGCCGGTCAGCACGCGCGCCAGCACCAGCGATTCATAGCCGGGCGCCTTCCACGCCAGCAGGTTGCCGAGGGTGAACAGCGCCATCAGCGACAACAGCAGCAGCTTGCGCGGCAGCCGGCCGGTCAGCGCGGTCAGCACCGGGGCGCCGATCGCGACACCTAGCGCATACAGGCTGACCAGCAGCCCGGCCGATGGCAGGGAAACATGCAGGTCGGCGGCAATGGTGGGAATCAGGCCAACGATCACGAACTCGGTCGTGCCGATGGCAAAGGCGCTGATGGTCAGCGCGAACAGGGCAATGGGCATGATGCAGTCTCCGGTAAGGGCAACAATGGCAAAAGGAGCCAGGAACAGGGCGGAGTGTGCCTGGGATGCTTTTGCAGAAAAACCCGGTGATCTGCAGAAGATATTTGACTAAAATTCAAGAATGAAGCTGACCATGCCTGATCGAGCACCGCACCGATGTCGCCATCCGCATCGGCAGGCTGCGCGATTCAACGCTGCATGCGCTGCTGGGCTTTACGCAGCCGGAGGGGCTCAACCGCTGCCCTTGCGTACCGACGACGGCCTGGAGCTGCCGATCCGGCCACATCTGGCGGCACCCAGCGGCGAAACCTTGCGCCACCTGGCCCTGGCCGGCGGTGGGGACCGCATCCCGCCAGCCTCTAAGCGAAAACCCTGACCCCTCTGGTATACTTGCGCTACGTCCGGACCGGCCGGACGCAGCCTGCGACAGGCCTCAGGCGGTTCCTCCGGCAGTGCCCGGAGCCCTGCACGGAAAACCCGGTGCACACCGCCCGCGCTGCCAGCCCTGCGGCGCCGATCCGGGAGCCCGAGCCCGGATCCGTGATACTTGTTATCCGGCCTTTGCCCAATACCTGTTGAAACCCCGGCCAGCCCAAGGGCGGCCGAATGCCCGTTAACGGTCCAAAAACGGTCCCAGAACGGTCCCAGAGAGACCCCCACGCATGACTTACGCCGTCAAGGAAATCTTCTATACGCTGCAGGGCGAAGGCGCCAACGCCGGCCGCGCCGCGGTGTTCTGCCGCTTTGCGGGCTGCAACCTGTGGAGCGGCCGCGAAGACGACCGCGCCAGCGCGGTGTGCCAGTTCTGCGATACGGATTTCGTCGGCACCGATGGCACCCGCGGCGGCAAGTACCGCACGGCCGAAGAGTTGGCCGCGGTGGTCGCGTCGGAATGGCCGCAGGGCGCCGGCGGCCAGCCGCTGGTGGTCTGCACCGGGGGCGAGCCGCTGCTGCAGCTCGACGCGCCGCTGATCGACGCGCTGCATGCGCAGGGCTTCGAGATCGCGATCGAAACCAACGGCACCATCGCCGTGCCGCCGGGGGTCGACTGGGTCTGCGTCAGCCCCAAGATGGGCTCGGAACTGGTGGTCACGCGTGGTGACGAGCTGAAGGTCGTGATCCCGCAGGAGGGCCAGGACTTTGCCGCATACGAGCAGCTTGATTTCCGCCATTTCCTGGTGCAGGCCATGGATGGCCCGCTGGCGAGGGAAAATACCGCCGCCGCGGTGGCGTTCTGCCAGCGCCATCCGCGCTGGCGGCTGTCGCTGCAGACCCACAAGCTGCTGGGCATCCGCTGAGCGGCGCGGCATCGACGGTATCGACAGGTCGCCCAAGGGGCGGCAAAACGTACACAATACAGGCTTCGGGCGCGCGCGCAGCGTCCGTTCCAACGCAGGCGGCCGGCACCGGCGCCGGTACACATGAGCAAACAAGTTTCCATTACCCGCCGGCTGGAGTTTGACTCCGGCCACCGCATCCCGAACCACTGCGGCCAGTGCCGCAATATCCACGGCCACCGCTACCGGCTGGACCTGACGCTGTCGGGCGAGGTCCTGCACCGCGAGGGCGCGTCGGATGACGGCATGATCCTGGACTTCGGCGACATCAAGGCGCTGGCCAACGAGCACCTGGTCAACAAGTGGGACCACGCCTTCCTGATCTACCGTGGCGACACCGCGCTGCTGAACTTCCTGCAATCGATGGAAGGGCACAAGACCGTGGTGCTGGACGCGATCCCGACGGTCGAGAACCTGGCCCAGGTCGCGTTCGACATCCTGGCGCCGGTGTTCAAGGACTGCTTCGGCCACCAGCTGCAGCTGACCAGGCTGGTGCTGTTCGAAACGCCCAACTGCTGGGCGGAAGTGAGCGCGCCCGCCGTGCTGCCGGCGCAGGACTGAGCGGGGACGATGACAGAGACGCCACCGCTGCCGTTGCGCGCGCTGCGCGCCCTGCCTGAAGACCCGGTCGAGGCTGCCGAGCGCGATGCGCGCTACATGCGCGCCGCGCTGGAAGAAGCCCGCCTGGCCGAAGCCGCCGGCGAGGTGCCGGTGGGCGCGGTGGTGGTCTGGAACGACACCATCATCGCGCGCGGCCACAACCTGCCGATCCGCTCGGTGGACCCATCCGCCCATGCCGAGATGCAGGCACTGCGCGCCGCCGCCCAGGTGATCGGTAACTACCGCATGCCAGAGTGCGAGCTGTACGTGACGCTGGAACCGTGCGTCATGTGCAGCGGCGCGATCCTGCACGCGCGGCTGCGCCACGTGGTGTTCGGTGCAACCGACCCCAAGACCGGCGCGGCCGGCAGCGTGCTCAACCTGTTCGAGCAGGCGCAGCTCAACCACCAGACCACCATTGCCGGCGGGGTGCTGGCCGACACCTGCGGCCAGATGCTGAAGGATTTCTTCGGCGCGCGCCGCCGGGCCCAGAAAGCCGCGCAGAAGGCGGCACAGCAGGACGCCGCCGCGCCTGTCACCGATCCCGACAAGAACAACGATATTGAAGCATGAGCACGCCGAACAGCAGGCCGCCGCATACCGAAGTCCGACTGATCGCCTCGTCCGGATATCCGCACGACGTCGCCATCGCCGCGCGCGGCTGTGCCTGGCTCAAGCATCATGGCTACCACATGACCAACCCCGACGTGCTGGCGCGGCGCTACCTGCGCTTTGGCGGCACGGATGCGGAGCGGCTGGCCGATCTGCATGCCATCGGCACTGGCGCGCCGCACGCGCTGACGCTGGCGGTGCGCGGCGGCTATGGCATCGCGCGGCTGCTGGCGCAAGTCGACTTTGCCCGCATCGCCGCGCAGGCCAGTGCCAGCGGCACGCCCATCGTCGGCCACAGCGACTTCACCGCGTTCCAACTGGCCTACCTGGCGGCGACGGGTGGCGTCACCTTTGCCGGGCCGATGCTGCTGGCGGATTTTGGTGCCGAGGTGGTGGATCCCTTCATGTGGGAGCATTTCGAAGGCATCTTGCGCAACCCTGCGTACAGCGTCGACGTGGCAGCGCCGCAGCCGGGCGGCCAACCGTTCTCCGGCAGCGTGGAAGGCACGCTCTGGGGCGGCAACCTGG
The DNA here is from genome assembly GCF_058782875.1 of Cupriavidus sp. FW305-F7. Taxonomy (NCBI): domain Bacteria; kingdom Pseudomonadati; phylum Pseudomonadota; class Betaproteobacteria; order Burkholderiales; family Burkholderiaceae; genus Cupriavidus; species Cupriavidus sp. FW305-F7. The sequence goes on from NZ_JBYSYC010000048.1 coordinate 41,223, forward strand.
CCATGCTGTGCAGCCTGCTGGGCACGCCTTTCATGCCGCAGGTGGAGGGCGGGGTGCTGTTCCTGGAAGACATCAACGAGCCGCCGTACCGGGTGGAGCGCATGCTGATCCAGTTGCAGCAGGCCGGCGTGCTGGGCGCGCAACGCGCCATCGTGCTGGGCGATTTCTCCAATTACCGCGTCACCGACTACGATAACGGCTACGACATGGACGCAGTGGTGGCCTACCTGCACGAACAGCTGCCGGTGCCGGTGCTGACCGGGCTGCCGTTCGGCCACTGCGCGCGCAAGCTGACGCTGCCGGTCGGCGCCCAGGTGCGGCTGGCCGCACGTGCGGATGGCTTCAGCATGGCGTTTTCCGGCTATCCGGTGCTGCCGCCACTGGCCTGACCGGCCGCATCGTCCGATGCCGCGCATCCGGGTCGCAAGGAATGCGTCCGGATGATAGAATGTGCGGTTATTTCCTGACTTCCTGCCGGGTTCTCACATGAACCGGGCGCGGCCCGTGCCGCATCGCCAGCCATGGCCGCCGGAATACTCCGAGCCAGCGCGATGCATCTCCGGCAAGGCCCGTCCCTGAGCGGCATGGGGTGCGCCTCGTGTGCAAAACCGGCAAGCCGCGGCCAGCGCCGCGGCGCCACAATCTCCAGACAAGGTTCAAGACGTGCTTTCTACCGCAAACATCACCATGCAGTTCGGCCCCAAGCCGTTGTTCGAGAATATCTCGGTCAAGTTCGGCGAGGGCAACCGCTACGGCCTGATCGGCGCGAACGGTTGCGGCAAGTCCACGTTCATGAAGATCCTGGGCAGCGACCTGGAACCGTCGTCGGGCAACGTCATGCTGGAGCCGGGCGTGCGCCTGGGCAAGCTGCGCCAGGACCAGTTCGCCTATGAAGACATGCGTGTGCTGGACGTGGTGATGATGGGCCACACCGAAATGTGGGGTGCCGCGCAGGAGCGCGACGCCATCTACGCCAACCCGGAAGCGACCGACGAAGACTACATGAAGGCCGCCGAGCTGGAGGCCAAGTACGCCGAATACGACGGCTACACCGCCGAGGCCCGCGCTGGCGAGCTGCTGCTGGGCGTGGGCATCCCCACCACTCAGCACCAGGGCAACATGAGCGACGTGGCCCCCGGCTGGAAGCTGCGCGTGCTGCTGGCACAGGCACTGTTCTCGAACCCGGACGTGCTGCTGCTGGACGAACCGACCAACAACCTGGACATCAACACGATCCGCTGGCTGGAGACCGTGCTCAACGAGCGCAACTCCACCATGATCATCATCTCCCACGATCGCCACTTCCTGAACTCGGTCTGCACCCACATGGCCGACATGGACTACGGCACGCTCAAGGTCTACCCGGGCAACTACGACGACTACATGGAAGCGTCGATGCAGGCCCGCGAGCGCCAAGTCGCCGCCAACGCGCGCGCCAAGGAGCGCATCAGCGAGCTGCAGGACTTCGTGCGCCGCTTCTCGGCCAACAAGTCCAAGGCCCGCCAGGCCACCTCGCGCGCCAAGCAGATCGAGAAGATCAAGGTCGACGACATCAAGCCGTCGTCGCGCCAGAACCCGTTCATCCGCTTCGAGTTCGAGAAGAAGCTGCACAACCTGGCCGTGGAAGTGGAGAACATCACCAAGACCTACGACCGTAAGATCATCGACGGCCTGTCGCTTGCGATCCAGGCCGGCGAGCGCGTGGCGATCATCGGCGAAAACGGCGCCGGCAAGACCACGCTGCTGCGCAGCCTGCTCAACGGCGCGGTGCAGACCGGCGTGCAGCGCGGCGTGGAAGTGGACCGCGGCACGGTCAAGTGGGCCGAGAACGCCAACGTCGGCTACATGCCGCAGGATACCTACGAGGAATTTCCGGACAACCGTGACGTGATGGACTGGATGAGCCAGTGGACGCAGGCCGGCGACGACGAGACCTCGCTGCGCGGCACCCTGGGCCGCCTGCTGTTCTCGGCCGACGACATCAGGAAGTCGGTCAAGGTGCTGTCCGGCGGCGAGAAGGGCCGCATGATCTGGGGCAAGCTGATGCTGGGCCGCCACAACGTGCTGGCCATGGACGAGCCGACCAACCACATGGACATGGAGTCGATCGAATCCCTGCAGATCGCGCTGGACAAGTTCACGGGCACGCTGATCTTCGTTTCGCACGACCGCGAGCTGATCAGCGGGCTGGCGACGCGCGTGATTGAAGTGCGCACGGACGGCACGCTGACGGACTACCTGGGTACGTATGACGAGTACCTGCAGTCGCAGGGTATCGACGGCTGAGCGTCGGGACCTTGATGATGCAAGAAGGCCGCCTCCGGGCGGCCTTTTACATTGCTGCGCCGGAATGCCAGCCAGCGGCGATGCGATCGGCGATCTGGTCGAGCTGGCTCGTGATGGCACGCGCGGTGATGTCGCCCTTGGCCTTGAGCAGCGCCGCATGCAGCGGTTCGCGCAGCGCCAGCAGCGCGGGCAGGTCGGTGGCCCTTTCGACTTTCACCTGCATCATGTAGCCGCGCAGGCCGAGATGCTGCCCGATCACGTCGGTATAGAAGTGATACAGGCTCTCGAAGGCCGCGATGTCTGCGGGCGAATGGGTCGCGGTATCGGCCGGTTGCGGTGCCTCCGGCACCTCGGTGGCGGGCGCGTGCCGCATTGCGTACACGGAGAACATATTGGTGTCGGCGGCAGGCGTGACACGCGCCGGTGCCTGCGTCTGTGCCACTGCAGCGGGCGGTCGTGCCGGCTCCGGGACGGCTTCGACCAGGCCTTGTGCCACCAGTGTGTCCATGGCCTCGGGGGCCACCCCCATGCCGGCTACCTGCGCCAGCAATTCCTGCCCGCGGCGCTCGCCGTTGACCATCAGCAGCAGCGCGCGCAGCTTGTGGTCAAGCTTGCGTGCACGCGTCCGGATCTCGTCCTGTCCCGCATCCGTCTTGCGGTAGATCGGATCGACCATGTCTCACCCCTTGTTATGTCCGGCCGCCTTTGGCGAGAGTCCCCGTCAGGTGCTGCGGCCGATTATCGCCATCTTCTTGTCCAGAGCGGTATGCGCGGCTTTCCGCGGCGCAAAAACATAGTCCCGAATCCGCTCTACAATGTGCGTGCACCATAAAAGTAACAAAAAATTGCAATCGCCAATTCACCAAACCGAGAACTGTGGCCATGCAACAACGAGACAAACTCTTTATTAACGGCAAGTGGGTCGCTCCCCACGGCAACGGCAAGATCGACGTCATCCACTCCGCCACCGAGGCGGTGATGGGCACCATCCCCGAAGGCTCGGCGCGCGACGCCGAGGATGCCATCCAGGCGGCCCGCGCGGCCTTCGACAGCTGGTCGGCCACGCCGCCGGCGGTGCGTGCCGGCTATATCGCCAAGATCGCCGAAGGCCTGAAGGCGCGCAGCGAAGAGCTGGCCCAGCTGATTGCCGGCGAAGTCGGCATGCCGATCAAGCTGGCGCGCGCGATCCAGGTGGGCGGGCCGGTCTACAACTGGGGCCAGGCCGCCAAGCTGCTGGACGGTTTCCGCTTCGAGGAAGAGGTCGGCAACTCCCTGGTGGTGCGCGAGCCCGTGGGCGTGGTGGGTGCCATTACTCCGTGGAACTACCCGCTCAACCAGATCACGCTGAAAGTGGCGCCGGCCCTGGCCGCCGGCTGCACCGTGGTGCTCAAGCCCTCCGAGGTGGCGCCGCTCAATGCCTTCGTGCTGGCCGAGGTGATCGAGGCCGCCGGCCTGCCGCCGGGCGTGTTCAACCTGGTGACCGGCTATGGCCCGGTGGTGGGCGAGGTGCTGGCCAGCCATCCGGAAGTCGACATGGTGTCGTTCACGGGTTCGACCCGCGCCGGCAAGCGCGTCTCGGAACTGGGCTCGCAGACCGTCAAGCGCGTGGCGCTGGAGCTGGGCGGCAAGTCCGCTTCGGTGATCCTGGACGACGCCGACCTGCCGTCGGCGGTGAAGGGCACCATCAATGCCTGCTTCCTGAATTCCGGCCAGACCTGTTCGGCGCATACCCGCATGCTGGTGCCGCGGGCCCGTTACGATGAAGTGAAGGCGATCGCGCAGAAGGTGGTCGCGGGCTTTACCGTGGGCGATCCGCTGCAGGAAACCAGCAAGCTGGGACCGCTGATTTCCGCGGTGCAGAAGGACCGTGTGACCGGCTATATCCGCCGGGGCCTGGATGAGGGTGCCGAACTGGTGGCTGGCGGTCCGGACACCCCGGAAGGGCTGGACAAGGGCTTCTACGTCAAGCCGACCGTGCTCGGCAACGTGGAGCCGCGTGCCACCGTGGCGCAGGAAGAGATCTTCGGGCCGGTGCTGTCGATCATCTGCTATGACACCGAGGAAGACGCGGTGCGCATCGCCAATGACAGCATCTATGGCCTGGGCGGCGGGGTCTGGTCCGGTGACGAGGCACGCGCGATCCGCGTGGCGCGCCGTATCCGCACCGGCCAGGTCGATATCAACGGCGGTCCGTTCAATATGCAGGCGCCGTTCGGCGGCTACAAGCAGTCCGGCAACGGGCGCGAAGCGGGCAAGTACGGCCTGGAGGAATTCCTGGAGTACAAGTCGCTGCAGCTGAAGAAGCCGGCAGCCTGATGCGGCGCTGAGCGCGTTGATGCAATATGGGAAATGCCCGGCTGGCCCGGGCATTTTTTTCGTGCGGATAATGCACGGAAAACACGCAAAACATAACGACAAAAGTCATTGGGGGAGCAACGATGCGCTGGTTTGGTCGGCTGGCCAGGTTTGTGGTGGGGCTGCTGGTGCTGGCGGTGGCCGGCGCCGTCGGGGCCCTGGTCTGGTATCGCCATGCGGCGCAGCCGCCGGCTTCCGGCCAGGAAGCGCTGGCGGGTTTGCGCGGCCAGGTCGCGGTCGTGCGCGACGGCCATGGCGTGCCGCATATCCGCGCCGCCAGCAAGGCGGACGCCTGGTTTGCGCTGGGCTACGTCCATGCCCAGGACCGGCTGTGGCAGATGCAGATGAACAAGCGCGTCGTGGCAGGCCGGCTCGCGGAGATCCTGGGGCCGTCCGCGCTCGATACCGACAAGTTCCTGCGAACGCTGGGCGTGCGGCGCAATGCCGAGGCCATCCTGGCGCATGCCTCGCCCGAGACCCGTGCCGCGTTGCAGGCCTATGCCGACGGCGTCAATGCCTGGATCGACCATCGCAAGGGCCCGCTGCCGCCTGAATTCCTGCTGCTGCGCGCGCAGCCCGAGCGCTGGGAGCCGGCCGATACGCTGGGCTGGCAGACCATGATGGCCTGGGACCTGGGCGGCAACTGGACCCAGGAAACCCTGCGCATGCGGCTGGCGCAAGTGCTGCCGGTGGCCCGCATCAGCGAGTTGCTGGCGCCGTATCCGGGCGAGCAGCCGGTGCGCACCATGGATTACGGCCACCTTTACAAGCAACTGGCACCGCTGGCGAATGCCATGGCCAGCGTCGGCGACAAGGCGCCGCCGGGTTATGTCGAGGGCATGGGCTCGAACAACTGGGTGGTGTCGGGCGCGCATACGCAATCGGGCAAGCCGATGCTGGCCAATGACCCGCACCTGGGGCTGCAGGCGCCCGCGCTGTGGTACTTCGCCAGGATGACGGCGCCCGGCCTGGACGTGACCGGCGCCACGCTGCCCGGCATGCCGCTGGTGGTGCTGGGACACAACGACCGCATCGCCTGGGGGCTGACCAATACCGCGCCCGACGTGCAGGACCTGTATATCGAACGGCTGCGCCCCGGCAACGACACGCAGTACCAGACCCCGGACGGCTGGGCTGCATTCGAGACCCGCACCGAGACCATCCGCGTCAAGGGCGCCCCGGACGTGGTGCTGAAGGTCCGCGCCACGCGCCACGGCCCGGTGATTTCCGATGTGGCCGAGCCGCTTTCGGCTGCCGCAGGACCGCTGGGCGCACAGTATGTGGTGGCCTTCCAGTGGACCGCGCTGCGCCCGGACGACCGCACCTTCCAGGCCGGACTACGCATGAACGAAGCGCGCGACTGGGCCGGCTTCACCGCGGCGCTGCGCGACTTCCATTCGCCGCAGCAGAACATTGTCTATGCCGATGTCGACGGCAATATCGGCTTCTATGCGCCCGGACGCGTGCCGCTGCGCCGTGCCGACAACGACCTCAAGGGGCTGGCTCCGGCGCCCGGCTGGGATGCGCGCTACGACTGGACCGGCTTTATTCCGTTCGAGGCACTGCCGCACCGCTACAACCCGGCCGACGGCGTGATCGTGACGGCCAACCAGCGCATCGTTGCGCCGGACTACCCGTACTTCATCACCAGCGAATGGACCGTGCCGTATCGCTTTGACCGGATCCAGTCGCTGCTGGCGGCCACGCCCAGGCACAGCTTCGACAGCTTTGCGGCGATCCAGAAAGACGTAGTCTCGCTGGCCGTGCGCGATGCCTTGCCGCTGCTGCTGGCCGCGCCCGTCGGCCGGGACGCAGCGCGGCCCGAGCGCGAACGCGCCTTGCTGGAAGCGCTGCGCAAGTGGGACGGCACCATGGACCCGGCGCGCGCCGAGCCGCTGGTGGTCACCGCTTGGCTGCGCGAGCTGTCGCGGCGGCTGTTCGAGGAGAAAGCGGGCGAGGCGATTTTTGTCCGCCTGTGGGAGCAGCGTAACGTCCAGCAGCCCATGCTCAACATCCTGCGCGATCCGCGCACACTGGGCGCGTTCTGGTGCGACCGGCAGCATACGCGCCCGGCCGAGACCTGCGACGACGCCATCGCAGACGCCTGGACCCAGGCCATGGCGGACCTGTCGCGCCGCTACGGCGACGACGCCGCCCGCTGGCGCTGGGGCGAGGCGCACACGGCCCGCTCCGAGCACAAGCCCTTCGGCAAGATCGCGCACCTGTCGCCGCTGTTCAACCTGCGCGTGCCGACCGGCGGCGATACCTATACGGTCAATGTCGGCCGGCATAACCTGCGCGACGACAAGGCGCCGTTCGAGAACACCCACGCGGCCAGCGTGCGTGCGCTCTATGACCTGGCGAACCTGGAGGCGTCGCGGTTCATGGACTCCACCGGGCAGTCAGGCAACGCGCTGTTGCCGCGCTACCGCGACTGGACCGGAAAATGGGCGGCGGTCGAGTACGTGACCATCCCGCCCGTGCCATCGCTGCCGCAGCAGGCTGCGCCGGATACGCTGATCCTGGTGCCGGCTGCGAAAAAATAGCGCAGGGCATGACATGCCGTGCTGAGAATGCTCGCAAATTGGCGAGATCCTGCCATGGTCTTCGCGGGGCGCAGCAATTGACGCTACCATGGGGACCCCTTTCGACCGGCAGGAGTCCCGGATGGCAACGCGTACCACTCATGTGATCCAGCACGTCGCATTCGAACATGCGGGCGTGATCGGCAATGCCTTGCGCGCGCGCGGGCACACGTTGCAGGTGTTTCAGGCCGGTGTCGATGACCTGGCACCCATCGCGGATAATCCGGCCGACCTGCTGCTGATCCTCGGCGGCCCCATCGGTGTCTATGAAACCGATGCCTATCCCTGGCTGGAGGCCGAGATCGCCCTGATCCGCCAACGCCTGGCGGCTGGCGGCAAGATGATCGGGGTTTGCCTGGGCGCGCAGCTGATCGCGCGTGCTGCCGGCGCGCGGGTCTACGCGGGCACGCGCGAGATCGGCTGGGCGCCGATTTTGCCCACGCCGGCGGGACAGGATTCCGCGCTGGCCGAACTGGCCAGCGCCCACTGGGAGGTGCTGCACTGGCATGGCGATACCTTCGACCTGCCTCCCGGCGCGCAACTGCTGGCGTCCACCGCCGCGGTACAGAACCAGGCCTATGCCATCGGCAACCAGGTGCTGGCGCTGCAATTCCACCCCGAGGTCATGCCGCGCGATATCGAGGCCTGGCTGATCGGCCATACCGTCGAGCTGGCCAAGGCCGGCGTCGATCCGCGCACCATCCGCGCGCGTACTGCCGAAGTCGGCGCCACCGTGGCGGCCGCGGGCGAGCGCATGTTCGCGCGCTGGCTGGAGGAAGCCGGGCTATGAGCCAGCCGGCATCGCCCGTGCGCGCGGTGATCGGCGCTGTGCTGATGGGACAGGTGCGCCCGTTCGGGCCCAAGGGCGTGCCCAGCGGCATCGCCAAGACCGCGGCATTCGATCGGATTCGCGTGACTGCGCTTGGACTTGAAGGCGATGGGCAGGGCGATCCGCGCCATCACGGTGGCCCGGAAAAGGCGCTGCACCACTACGCCTTCGATCATTACCCGGCATGGCGCAAGGAACTGGCTGCGCAGGGTGCGCAAGGCAACGGTGTGCTTGACGTTGCGGGCGCCTTCGGCGAGAACCTGAGCACCACCGGGCTGACCGAGGCCGCCGTCTGCATCGGCGACCGCTTCCGTCTGGGCACGGCGCTGGTGGAGGTATCGCAGGCGCGCCAGCCATGCTGGAAGCTCAATCATCGATTCGGCTATGCAGGCATGTCGCGCGCCGTGCAGCAAAGCCTGCGCACCGGCTGGTACTACCGTGTACTGGAGACTGGCGACGTGGCGGCGGGGGATACGCTGGAACTGGTGGCGCGCCCCTGTCCGCGATGGTCGCTGCAGCGCCTGCTGCAGGTGCTGTATGTCGACCGGCTGGACTATGCCGCGCTCGCGGAAATGTCAGAGCTGGCACCGCTGGCCGAGAACTGGCGCAAGCTTGCCCGGCAGCGCGTGGAACGGCGCGAAATCGAAGATATGGAGCGGCGGCTGGCGGGCGGCTGAATGCCGCAGCCTCAGCCCTGGCGGAACCGCTTCCCCGTGCCCTCGCGGGTAATGCGCTCCCAGACCACCTGCTTTTCCTCTTCGCTGAAGAACACCCAGTTGCTGACCTCGGCCGCGGTGCGGCCGCAGCCCTGGCAGATATCGTCGAACAGCGTCGAGCAGATGCCGATGCAGGGGCTGTCCGGGCGCTCGGACAGCGTGGAATCCGTGGTGCCGTGATCCGGTTCAGAGCGGAGCGGGGCGGATTCTGAGGGCGACGGCATGATGGCGGGAGGGATTGGGGTGAAACGGGGGGATATTATACGGGGTCGGAAGGGGGCGGCTCTCTGGGGTCGCTACTGCGCCCGCAATGTCCCGTCGTCTATGTGGTGAGAGCTGCCAACGGCTGGCATGCATGGACGGACAACTACGTCTTACGTAATTGAGCGAGTTCCTCTCACTCGCTACGCTCCACCCTGAACCAGGAGCCCAGCCATGTCCCAAGCCCTTGCCAGCTTCCCTCGCCAATGTGATCGCCAAGCCTCCGTTGCCCCCCGCATGCGTGCCATGATCGACAACGTCCTGATAGGCTCCCCGGTGGCGCGCGCCCTCGGCGTGCGGCTGGCCAGCCTGGCGCCCGATCATGTCGAGCTGGAAATGCCGTTCCTGCCGACCAACGTGACCCACGGCAGCATCGTCCATGGCGGCGTCATTGCCACGCTGATCGATATCGCCGGCGCCGCGGCGGCAGCTTCTGGCGCCAGTGCCGACGACGTGAAGGGCGGGGCGACCAGTTCGCTGTCTATCCAGTACCTGGCCCCGGCACAGGGAGCGGCGCTGCGCGCGGTGGCGATGGTGGTGCGGCGTGGGCGCCGGCAGGTGGTCACGGACGTGTCGGTCTATGCGCAAGCCCCGGACGAGGGCGTTCTGGTGGCCAAGGCATTGATGAGCAGCGCCATGTTCTGATTCCGGAGTGGATGCATCGGAGGTCCGTTTTTTTCAGTCCATAAAACGCAATTAACCGCCGTATTTTCACCTTCACACCCAAGCGCGCCAGTACGCTGGCGCGAACTGCTTCCAATGCAAAGGGGCAGCTTCCTGGAGGAAAGCGATGCAGCATGGGCCTGAAACGGCGGCGGCATCTCGGCTTATGAGCCGTACTGGAACTACATCGCGCTGGGCTTTGCGCTGGTGTTCGAAAGCATCAGCTTCAGCATTGCGCTGCGCGCGTTCCTGCAGGAAAAGCGTGATGTGCCGTTCTGGCGGGCAGTGCGCAATAGCAAGGATCCGACCACGGTGACCGTGCTGGCCGAGGACGCCACGGCGCTGGCCGGCCTGGTGATCGCCGCACTGGGGGTGTATGTGAGCCATCGGCTCAATATGCCGGTGTTGGATGGGGCGCCATCACTGCTGATCGGGCTGCTGCTGGCGGGCGTGGCCACGCTGCTGATCCTGCCTGCTGGTGGGTGAGGGAATCGACAAGGAGATGGCGGTGGCGATGCGCCAGATCGTGCTGGACGACCCCGCGGTCCAGTCAGCCGGGCTGTCCGACCCGCGCCTGGCACGTGCGCTGGTGGCGCTGCACGAGGCGCCGGGCGAGCCGTGGGACCTGCCGCGCATGGCGGCGCGCGCAGGCATGTCGCGCAGCGCCTTTGCCGCGAGCTTCCGGCGCACTGTGGGGCAGCCGCCGGCCGACTACCTGACCGACTGGCGCCTGACGCTGGCGCAGGCGCAACTGCGGCTGGGCCGCCCGGTTAAATCCGTGGCGCTGGAGCTGGGCTATGCCAATGCGTCGGCGCTGTCGCGCGCGTTTACGGCACGGATGGGCCAATCGCCAAGGCAATGGCTGGAACGGGAAGAAGGGGAAAACGCAGGGGAGGAGGCCGGGAAACTGGTGCCAGCCGATGCAGCCGCCGGTTTGCTTCCCTCTCCCGCGTGCGGGAGAGGGGCGGGGGGAGAGGGCAGGAGCGTCTAGCGGCGATACCGCTTGCTCCACGACCCCATCAGTACTTCCAGAAGACCTGCTGCAGTGCCTTGGAGTCGTTAGTCTGCGTCAGCGCCAGCGCCATCAGGATGCGTGCCTTCTGCGGCAGCTGGTCGTCGGTGACGATCCAGTCGTACTTGTCGTCCGGCTGCTCGGCATTGCGCACCACCACGCCGCTGCCGGTGCGCGAGGCGCGCACGATCTGCACGCCCTTGGCGCGCGCGGCCTTGAGCGACTCGACCATGTAGTCGCCGACGCTGCCGTTGCCCGTGGCGGCATAGATGATGGCCTTGGCACCGCTCTTCACCGCGGCGTCGACCGCGGCCGGATTGGCGTTGCCGTAGGCGTACAGCACTGCCACTTCAGGCAGCTTGTCGATCTTGTCGATGTCCCACTGCGTCTGCTGCGTGTGCGGACGCGCCGGCAGGCGATAGAACAGCGTGCGGCCTTCGACCACGTAGCCCAGCGGGCCGAACGGCGAGCGGAAGGTCTCGGTCTTGAAGGTGTTGCTCTTGGTGACGTCGCGGCCGGTGTGGATCTCGTCGTTCAGCACGGCCAGCGTGCCCTTGCCCTTGGAGGCAGGGTTGGACGCGACCAGCACGGCGTCGTACAGGTTGAGCGCGCCATCGGCGCCCAGCGCGGTGCCCGGGCGCATCGAGCCCACCACCACCACCGGCTTGTCGCTCTTGAGCGTCAGGTTCAGGAAGTAAGCGGTTTCCTCGATGGTATCGGTGCCGTGCGTAATGACGATGCCGTCCACGTCCGGCTGCTTGAGCAGTTCCGATACGCGCTTGGCCAGCTTCAGCAGGCGTTCGTTATTGAAGCTCTCCGAACCGATCTGGAAAATCTGCTCACCCTTGACGTTGGCCACCTTGGAGATCTCGGGCACCGAGGCGATGATCTTGTCGACCGGCACCACGGCGGACTGGTAGGCCGCGGTGTTGGTCGCCGATGCGCCGGCGCCGGCAATGGTGCCGCCCGTGCCGATGATGACGATATTGGCCTTGCGGGCTTCGGCCTGGGCCGTGGCGGGTGCGACGCCTGGTTGTGCGGCGGGTGCGAGCTGCGCGTGGGCAGTGCCGGTGATCAGGCTCGCCGACAGCAGGGCGGCGGCCAGCGTGGTGACGCGGGCGAAGTGTTTCATGTTTCTCCTCGGTATTTATACGAACGTGTGGCCCGTACTGGAATCGGCACGACATACCTTATGGGTGGAATGGTGCCGTCCGTGTTCAGTCGGTGGCTGCCTGAACGGGGCCTGTGGTGCAGGGCCCGTTCAGGCAGCGGCAGTGACTATACGTGAGGAGAATTTGGCGCGGGAGGGGCGCTGCAAGGGTTATGCCGATTCGGCATGAAGATGCCTGGGCGATAACTCAAATCGCATACATATCGAGGTACTCATTGACCGGGATGGCCTCCAGCCGCGCCTGGTCCAGCGACGCGGCCAGGATGGCCTGCTGCTGTTTCGGCGGGAAGCGGCGGGCGAGGTTGGTGCGGAATTTTTCCACCAGCAGCGGGACGCCCTCGGCGCGGCGGCGCTTGTGGCCGAGCGGGTATTCGACCAGCACCTCGTCCAGCACGGTGCCGTCTGCCAGCGTCACGGTCAGCGCGTTGGCGATCGAGCGCTTGCCGGGGTCGTGGTAGTCGCGCGTCAGTGCGGGGTCTTCCACGCAGGTGATCTTGCCGCGCAGCGCGTCGATGCGCGGGTCGGCTGCAACCTTGTCTTCGTAGTCGGCGGCGGTCAGGCGGCCGAACAGCAGCGGCACGGCCACCATGTACTGGATGCAGTGGTCGCGATCCGCCGGATTGCTGAGCGGACCCTGCTTGTCGATGATGCGCAGGCAGGCCTCGTGGGTGCGGATGGTGATGGCGGCGATATCCGCCGCGCTGCGCCCCGCGAGCGCCAGCGCACCGTGCAGCTGCATCGCTGCCTCCACCGCGGTCTGCGCGTGGAATTCAGCCGGGTACGAGATCTTGAACAGGATGTTCTCCATCACATACGACCCGTACGGCCGCTGGAAGCGGAACGGCTGCCCCTTGAACAGCACGTCGTAGAAGCCCCAGGTCTTTGCCGTCAACGCCGACGGATAGCCCATCTCGCCGGTGCGGGCGATCAGCGCCAGCCGCACTGCGCGGCTGGTGGCGTCGCCGGCGGCCCAGCTCTTGCGGCTGCCGGTGTTGGGGGCGTGGCGGTAGGTGCGCAGGCTCTGGCCGTCGACCCAGGCCAGCGACACGGCATTGAGGATCTCGTCGCGCGTGAGGCCGAGCATCTGCGCGACCACGGCGGTGGAAGCCACCTTGACCAGCACCACGTGATCCAGCCCGACCTGGTTGAACGAATTCTCCAGCGCGATGCAGCCCTGGATTTCGTGCGCCTTGATCATCGCCGCCAGCACCGTCTTCATCGTCAGCGGCTTGCGCCCGGCGGCGATGTGGTTGCGCGAGATCCAGTCAGCGGTGGCCAGGATGCCGCCGAGATTGTCCGACGGATGACCCCATTCGGCCGCGAGCCAGGTGTCGTTGAAGTCCAGCCAGCGGATCATCGTCCCGATACTGAACGCGGCCTGGACCGGATCGAGCTGGAACTGGGTGCCCGGCACGCGCGCGCCGTTGGGCACGATCGTGCCCGGAACGATGGGACCCAGCAGCTTGGTGCAGGCCGGGTAGGAGAGGGCTTCGAGCCCGCAACCGAGCGTGTCGATCAGGCAGTTGCGGGCGGTGTCGTAGGCGAGGCCGCTTTTGATCTCGTACCGGGTGACATAGTCGACGATGTCGACCAGCACCTGGTCCGGATCGGGGCGTTGCGCGGACGGTGTGTCGGTGGACATGAACGGCCTCGCGGGTGCGGCTCAGCTCAGAACGCGTCGCCGGGAACGCGCACCCAGCCTTCCATCAGCACGCGCGCGCTGCGGCTCATGATGGCCTTTTTGACCGCCCATTCGCCATCGACCTGCTGCGCCTCGGCGCCCACGCGCAGCGTGCCGGACGGATGCCCGAAACGCACCGCGTTGCGCTCGCCGCCGCCGGCGGCCAGGTTGACCAGCGTGCCGGGGATGGCCGCGGCGGTGCCAATCGCCACCGCTGCCGTGCCCATCATGGCGTGGTGCAGCTTGCCCATCGACAGCGCGCGCACCAGCAGGTCCACATCGGCCGCGGCCACCTTCTTGCCGCTGGAGGCGACGTAGTCGACCGGCTTGGCGACAAAGGCCACCTTGGGCGTGTGCTGGCGCTTGGCGGCCTCGTCCACGTTCTTGATCAGGCCCATGCGCAGCGCGCCATAGGCACGGATGGTCTCGAACATCGCCAGCGCCTTGGTGTCGCTGTTGATGGCGTCCTGCAGCTCGGTGCCGGTGTAGCCGATGCTCTCGGCGTTGACGAAGATGGTCGGGATGCCCGCGTTGATCATGGTGGCCTTGAGCGTGCCCACGCCCGGCACTTCGAGGTCGTCGACCACGTTGCCGGTGGGGAACATCGCGCCGCCGGCGCCTTCTTCCTCGGCGGCCGGGTCCATGAACTCAAGCTGCACTTCGGCGGCCGGGAAGGTCACGCCATCCAGCTCGAAATCGCCGGTTTCCTGCACTTCGCCGTTGGTGACGGGCACATGGCCGATGATGGTCTTGCCGATATTGGCCTGCCAGATGCGCACCACGGCCACGCCGTTGCGCGGGATGCGGCTGGCATCGACCAGGCCGGCGCTGATGGCAAAGGGACCGACCGCTGCCGACAGGTTGCCGCAGTTGCCGCTCCAGTCGACAAAGGGCTGGTCGATCGAGACCTGGCCGAACAGGTAGTCGACATCGTGGTCGGGCCGGCTGCTCTTGGACACGATCACCGTCTTGCTGGTGCTGGACGTGGCCGCGCCCATGCCGTCGATCTGCTTGCCATAGGGGTCGGGACTGCCGATCACGCGCATCAGCAGCGCGTCGCGCGCCGGGCCGGGCACTTGTGCCGTTTCCGGCAAATCCTGCAGGCGGAAGAACACGCCTTTGCTGGTGCCGCCACGGATATAGGTGGCGGGAATCTTGATCTGGGGTACGTGAGCCATGGAAATCATTGTCCTGGTTGGCCCGGGCGGCATCTATGCCGCCCGGGCCCATGTCACAGCTTATGCAGCCGAACGGGTCGACTCAAGGAAGTCCTGCGCGAAGCGCTGCAGCACGCCGCCGGCTTCGTAGATCGACACTTCCTCGTCGCTGTCGAGGCGACAGGTCACCGGCACCTCGACGCGCTCGCCGTTCTTGCGGTTCACCACCAGCGTCAACGTGGCGCGCGGCTGGCGCTCGCCGATCACGTCATAGGTCTCGGTGCCGTCCAGGCCCAGCGTCAGGCGGTTCACGCCCGGCTTGAACTCCAGCGGCAGCACGCCCATGCCGATCAGGTTGGTGCGGTGGATGCGCTCGAAGCCCTCGGCGACGATGACCTCGACGCCAGCCAGGCGCACGCCCTTGGCGGCCCAGTCGCGCGACGAGCCCTGGCCATAGTCCGCGCCGGCGATGATGATCAGCGGCTGCTTACGGTCCATGTAGGTCTCGATGGCCTCCCACATGCGCACGACCTTGCCTTCCGGCTCGATGCGCGCCAGCGAACCCTTCTTGACCTGGCCGTCGACCACGGCCATTTCATTGATCAGGGTCGGGTTGGCAAAGGTGGCGCGCTGCGCGGTCAGGTGGTCGCCGCGGTGGGTCGCGTACGAGTTGAAGTCCTCTTCCGGCAGGCCCATCTTGGCCAGGTATTCACCCGCGGCGCTGTTAAGCATGATGGCGTTGGACGGCGACAGGTGGTCGGTGGTGATGTTGTCGCCCAGCACCGCCAGCGGACGCAGCGCCTTGAGCGTACGCTCGCCGGCCAGCGCGCCTTCCCAGTAGGGCGGACGGCGGATATAGGTGCTCTGCGGGCGCCAGTCGTACAGCGGGCTGACGGACTCGCCGCTGGCCGCGGTGATGGCGAACATCGGCTCGTAGACCTTGCGGAACTGCTCGGGCTTGACGCTCTTTGCCACGATCGCGTCGATCTCTTCGTCGCTCGGCCAGATGTCCTTCAGGTACACCGGCTTGCCGGCCTGGTCCGTGCCCAGCACGTCTTTCTCGATATCAAAGCGGATGGTGCCAGCGATGGCATAGGCCACCACCAGCGGCGGCGAGGCAAGGAAGGCCTGCTTGGCGTACGGGTGGATGCGGCCGTCGAAATTGCGGTTGCCGGACAGCACTGCCGTGGCGTACAGGTCGCGGTCGATGATTTCCTGCTGGATCTTGGGATCCAAGGCGCCCGACATGCCGTTGCACGTGGTGCAGGCAAAGGCGACGATGCCGAAGCCGAGCTTCTCCAGGTCCGGCAGCAGGTTCGCTTCTTCCAGGTACAGTTCGACCGCCTTGGAGCCGGGCGCCAGCGACGACTTGACCCACGGCTTGCGCGCCAGGCCGCGCGCATTGGCGTTGCGCGCCAGCAGCGCGGCGGCAATCACATTACGCGGGTTGCTGGTGTTGGTGCAGCTGGTGATGGCGGCGATGATCACGGCGCCGTCCGGCATCAGGCCTTCGGCTTCCTGCGCGCGGGCCTTGTCCAGGTCGACGGCGATGCCGCGCTCGGCCAGCGCGGAGGTCGGCAGGCGCTTGTGCGGGTTGGACGGGCCGGCCATATTGCGCACCACGCTCGACAGGTCGAACTTCAGCACGCGCTCGTACTCGGCGTTCTTCAGCGAATCCGCCCACAGGCCGGCAGTCTTGGCGTACGTTTCGACCAGCTTGAGCTGCTCGTCGGTGCGGCCGGTCAGGCGCAGGTAGTCAATGGTCTGCTCGTCGATGAAGAACATCGCGGCAGTGGCGCCATATTCCGGGGCCATGTTGGAAATAGTCGCACGGTCGCCGAGCGTCAGGCTAGAGGCGCCTTCGCCACGGAACTCCAGATAGGCGCCGACAACTTTTTCCTTGCGCAGGAATTCAGTCAGGGCCAGCACGATGTCGGTGGCGGTAATGCCGGGCTGGCGCTTGCCGGTCAGCTCCACGCCGACGATATCGGGCAGGCGCATCCACGAGGCGCGGCCGAGCATCACGTTCTCGGCTTCCAGGCCGCCCACGCCGATGGCGATCACGCCCAGCGCATCCACGTGCGGGGTGTGGCTGTCGGTGCCGACGCAGGTATCGGGGTAGGCCACGCCACTATCAGCGTGGATCACCGGCGACATCTTCTCCAGGTTGATCTGGTGCATGATGCCGTTGCCCGGCGGGATCACATCGACGTTCTTGAACGCCTGCTTGGTCCAGTCGATGAAATGGAAGCGGTCTTCGTTGCGGCGGTCTTCGATGGCGCGGTTCTTGGCGAAGGCATCGGGATCGAAGCCGCCGCACTCTACCGCCAGCGAGTGATCGACGATCAGTTGCACCGGCACCACCGGGTTGACCTTGGCGGGGTCGCCGCCCTGGTCGGCAATGGCGTCGCGCAGGCCGGCCAGGTCCACCAGCGCGGTCTGGCCCAGGATGTCATGGCACACCACGCGCGCCGGGAACCACGGGAAATCGAGGTCGCGCTTGCGCCCGATCAGCTGCTTCAGCGAATCCGTCAGCGTGGCGGGATCGCAGCGGCGCACCAGGTTTTCTGCCAGCACGCGCGACGTGTACGGCAGCTTGTCGTAGGCACCCGGCTGGATTGCCTCGACCGCGGCGCGCGCGTCAAAGTAATCCAGCTTGGTGCCCGGTAGCGGTTTGCGGTTTGCAGAATTCATGGTGTAGGGAAATCAATATAGGTATGAAAAAGGGGTAGTGGTCCCATGTCAGCGACCAACTACCCCCTTGCCCGCAGGCCCGGATCAATGCAACCCGACGCGGAGCAAACCGGCAGCCGGTCTTACTTGCGATCCTTCAGCGGCACGAACTTCAGGTTCTCCGGGCCGGTGTAGTTGGCACTCGGGCGGATGATCTTGTTGTCGATACGCTGCTCGATGATGTGCGCGGCCCAGCCCGAGGTGCGCGCGATCACAAACAGCGGCGTGAACATCGCCGTCGGCACGCCCATCATGTGGTAGCTCACCGCGCTGAACCAGTCCAGGTTCGGGAACATCTTCTTGATGTCTCCCATCACCGTTTCCAGGCGCTCGGCGATGTCGAACATCTTCATCGAGCCGGCGTCCTTCGACAGCCTCTTCGCCACGTCCTTGATCACCTGGTTGCGCGGGTCGCTGATGGTGTACACCGGGTGGCCGAAGCCGATCACGACTTCCTTGTTCTCGACGCGGCGGGTGATGTCGGCCTGGGCCTCATCCGGGTTGTCGTAGCGCTTCTGGATCTCGAACGCGACCTCGTTGGCGCCGCCGTGCTTGGGGCCGCGCAGCGCGCC
>NZ_JBYSYC010000049.1:0-56226 GCF_058782875.1 Cupriavidus sp. FW305-F7
CCGCCGAAAGGACGCCGACGGCGTCCGCGCTATCCTTCCCCGGCCTAAAGGCCGAGGCTTGCCGCGCACCTGGTCAACAGTATTCCAATCGCCGGGCCGATACTCGTCGGCATCATCCAGGGCGTGCTCGATACGGTGGGCTGGTTCAACGGCATCGGCAACGGGCAGGCGCTGGATCAGGATGCGCTGGCCTCGCTCAAGATCCTGACCACGCGCGGCGCCGCCGAGCAGAATGCGCGCCTCAATGCCACGCTGGTGCCCGGCACGAAATCGGCACTGGGGCCGGATTGCAATACCGCTGGCGCGGTGTCCGAGCAACGGCAGGCGCGCGATGCCGCGGGCAACCTTGTCACCCATACCCAGGCCGCGTATTCCTGGACTGGTCAGGGCGGGCCGTTCAGCCTGCTGCGCTCCAACCTGCTGGACCCGACCACGGTGATGATGTCGACCTCGGCCGGGCTGATGGACCTGAAGGGCGCCGGCCCCAATGACGGGCTGGTCTCGGTCTGCAGCAGCAAGTGGGGCCGGGTGCTGGCCACTGGCTACTACTGGAACCACCTCGACGAGGTGAACCAGATGGCCGGCCTGTACCAGGACGTCGATCCGCGCACAGTCATCCTCAGCCACGCCAACCGGCTGCGCAATGACCAGCTCTGAGCGCTCGCCGCGGCTCTGGCTGGCCTTGCTGCCGGCCGGCGCAGCGGCAGCAGCGGTGTACTGGCTGACGATGGCGTCCGGCCCGGCTGCCGTGCCGCAGCGCACGGCGGCGATCACCACTGCTGCGAGTCCTTCGACAACATCGGCTGACGCCGGACCCGCCGGCGTGGCTGCGTTGCCATCGCTTTCCGGCGTCGACGTGCCCGCAGGCCTCGAACTCGACGCGCAGGGCAAGCTGCGGCTGACGCGCGCGCTGCGCACCTACTTCGACTACTTCCTCAGCACCCGCCACGACGCCGGCGGCGCCGACGCGCTGGACCGGCTGGTGTACGACGATATCCGCCGCCGCGTGCCGCAGCCAGCGGCAGGGCAGGCGTGGCAGCTGTGGCAGCGCTATGTAGCCTATCTTGCCGAGATTCAACCGCAGGCCACCCGCAAGCCGCGGGCGGATTCGAACGGCACGCTGGATGCGGCGCAGGTGCAGCAGCTGCGCGCGCTGCAGGCTGAGCGCAACGGTGCGCGGCAGCGCCTGCTGCCGGAGGTGGCGGCAATCTGGTTCGGCGACGAGCAGGCGTATGACGATGCCATGCTGGCGCGGCTCGACATCGCGGCGCAATCCGGCCTGGATGACGCGCAGCGGCAGCAGCGGCTGGCCGAACTCGAAGCCATGCTGCCCGAGCCATTGCGCGCGGCACGGGAGGCCAGCGCGCGTCCGCAGGCGATCAGCGACACCATCGCCGGCATGCAGGCCGCCGGCCGCAGTGCGCAGGACATCGGTGCGGCGTTGGCGCAGGCCTACGGTCCCGAGGTGGCGCAGCGCTACCAGCAGCAGGCGCAAGCCGGGCAGGCCTGGCAGCAGCGCTACGACGACTACGCCGCGCGCCGCGCGCAGATCGAGGCCTTCCCGGGGTTGTCGGAGCAGGACCGCCGGCAGCAACTGGATGCGCTGCGCAGCCAGACCTTCGGCAATCCCAGCGAAGCGCTGCAGGCCGAGGTGGTCGACAAGGCGATGGCCGCGCGGCGGCAGGCACGATAGCCGCGCTGCATCGCCCAAAGAAAAACGGCACCGGGTTCCCGGTGCCGTTTTTACAGCCGCTGGCTCGGCAGGTTTACATCCCGACGTAGTTCGGACCGCCGCCGCCTTCCGGCGTCACCCAGACGATGTTCTGGGTCGGATCCTTGATGTCGCAGGTCTTGCAGTGCACGCAGTTCTGCGCGTTGATCTGCAGACGCTCCTTGCCCGACGTCTCGTCCTGCACGAACTCATACACACCGGCTGGGCAGTAGCGCGACTCGGGGCCGGCGTACTTGTCCCAGTTGATGTTGACCGGCACGCTGGCGTCCTTGAGCGTCAGGTGCGCCGGCTGGTTCTCTTCGTGGTTGGTGTTGCTGATGAACACCGAGCTGAGGCGGTCGAAGGTCAGCTTGCCGTCCGGCTTCGGGTACTCGATCTTCTGGCACTCGGCCGCGGGCTTCAGGTACACATGATCCGGCTTCACGCGGTGGATGGTCCACGGCGGGTTGCGGATGCCCAGCTTGGGCAGCAGCCATTGCTCGATGCCGGTCATCAGCGTGGCGGTGGTGCGGCCCTTCTTGAACCACTGCTTGAAGTTCTTGGCCTGCAGCAGTTCCTTGTGCAGCCAGCTCTGCTCAAACGCAGCCGGGTAGGCGGCCAGTTCGTCGTGCTGGCGGCCGGCCTGCAGCGCGTCATAGGCGGCCTCGGCGGCCATCATGCCGGTCTTGATGGCGGCGTGGCTGCCCTTGATGCGCGAGGCATTCAGGTAGCCGGCATCGCAGCCGACCAGCGCGCCGCCCGGGAACACGGTCTTGGGCAGCGACAGCAGGCCGCCGGCGGTGATGGCACGCGCGCCGTAGGAGAGGCGCTTGCCGCCTTCAAAGTACTGGCGGATTTCCGGATGCGTCTTGAAGCGCTGGAATTCCTCGAACGGCGACAGCCACGGGTTGGTGTAGTCCAGGCCGACCACAAAGCCGACCGCGACCTTGTTGTCTTCCATGTGGTACAGGAACGAGCCGCCGTAGGTGGCCGGGTCCAGCGGCCAGCCGGCGGTGTGCACCACCAGGCCAGGCTTGTGCTTGGCGGGATCGATCTCCCACAGTTCCTTCAGGCCGATGCCGTAGCTCTGCGGATCCTTGCCGGTGTCGAGCTTGAATTTCTCGATCAGCTGCTTGCCCAGGTGGCCGCGCGCGCCTTCGGCGAAGATGGTGTACTTGGCATGCAGCTCCATGCCCAGCTGGAAGTTCTCGGTGGGCTCGCCTTCCTTGTTGATGCCCATATTGCCGGTGGCCACGCCCTTGACCGAGCCGTCTTCGTTGAAGAGCACTTCGGCGGCGGGGAAGCCCGGGAAGATCTCCACGCCCAGCGCTTCGGCCTGCTGGCCCAGCCAGCGCACGAAGTTCGACAGGCTTATGATGTAGTTGCCTTCGTTGTGGAAGCACTCGGGCAGCAGCGCGGGCGGCGTGCCCTTGGAGCCGGACTCGTTCAGGAACAGGAACTTGTCTTCGGTGACCGCCTGGTTCAGCGGCGCACCCAGTTCCTTCCAGTTCGGGATCAGCTCATTGAGGGCGCGCGGATCCATGATGGCGCCCGACAGGATGTGGGCGCCGGGCTCGGAGCCCTTTTCCAGTACGCACACGTTGACGTCGGCGCCTTTCTCCTGCGCGAGTTGCTTCAGGCGGATGGCGGTGGCCAGGCCGGCGGGGCCGCCGCCGACGATGACCACATCGTATTCCATGGCTTCGCGCGGGCCGAACTGCTCCACGAGCTGTTGCTGATCCATTGTCTCTAACCCTCTATTTCTTTGCTGCTTGCTTGCAATTGTGGGAAATGCGGTGATCGTTTTGCCGAGAACCGGGCCAGCGCGCGGACGGGAGCCGCGGGTGGGTGAGTTGGCAGCGATTTGGAGTCCAAAGACGCCCGGATCGCGCGTTTTCCCTCTTTCCCTTTACTGGCCAAGTTCTTAGAATCTCCGGCATTGTCCGGGACTCGCCACCCACAGGCAAGGATTTTTTTGGAACGGTCGTTCTTTTTTTGATATGCTGCCTTCTGCTCCCGCATAGGCCGGAGGAGCTCCCGCACAAGAGGTAATCATGGGTTTGTCGATCAATCTGGAAGGCAAGGTCGCGCTGGTCACCGGCGCTTCAAGCGGGCTGGGCTCGCGTTTCGCCACGGTGCTGGCCGCCGCCGGCGCCAAGGTGGTGCTGGCCTCGCGCCGCACCGAACGGCTCAAGGAACTGCGCGCGGCGATCGAGGCCGAGGGCGGCAGCGCCCATGTGGTGCGCCTGGACGTCACCGACCCGGACAGCATCCGCGCCGCGGTGGCGCACGCGGAGACCGAGGCCGGTTCCATCGACATCCTGGTCAACAACTCCGGCGTGTCGACCACGCAGAAGCTGACCGATGTGACCGCCGATGACTTCGATTTCGTCTTCGACACCAATACCCGCGGTGCCTTCTTCGTCGCCCAGGAAGTGGCCAAGCGCATGATTGCGCGCGCCAAGGGCGCCGAGCGCAACGGCAGCCCGCTGCCGCAGGCGCGCATCGTCAATATCGCCTCGGTGGCCGGGCTCAAGGTGCTGTCGCAGATCGGCGTCTATTGCATGAGCAAGGCGGCCGTGGTGCACATGACCAGGGCCATGGCGCTGGAATGGGCGCGCCACGGCATCAATACCAATGCCATCTGCCCGGGCTATATCGACACCGATATCAACCACCACCACTGGGACTCGGACGCGGGGCAGAAGCTGATCCAGATGCTGCCGCGCAAGCGCCTGGGCAAGCCAGAGGATCTCGACGGCCTGTTGCTGCTGCTGGCATCCGATCAGTCGCAATTCATCAACGGGGCTGTCATTACCGCCGACGACGGCATGGTCTGACCGCCTGACCGCTGACCGGGGGGCGCAAGGCCCCCTGCATCCCGGCTGCGCGCCAAAAGTGCCGCGGGATGGCCAGATTGCACGCCCAGGGCTTATCCGGTCCCCTTGGGTGCGCCGTCGTCAGCACACACCAATCATCAGAAAATTCGTGCGTGATGGGCCAGTCTTGGCATAATCCGCCATGTCTGCAGATTAAGTCTTTACATACAAGTAAAAAAACGCCGCGGTGGCTGCATGGCCCGAGCGGCCCGGACCGGAGGCCGGGGAGATGGAGCAACAAGAAGAGGCACGGCGCAACGCCGTGCCGCAACACGTCGTCGATTCCGCGGTGATCCCGCAGGCTGCCGACGAAGCGCAGGACGCTGAATTCCGGGTTTCGCCCCGCATCGAGGACTGGATTGGCGTGATCGTGATGGTGCTGCTGGTCGGCATCACCTTCGCCAACGTGGTGGTCCGCTATTTCACCGACGAGTCGTTTGCCTGGACCGAGGAGTTCTCGGTCTTCCTGATGATCGTGCTGGCGCTGGTCGCCGGCAGCGCCGCGGTGGCGCGCGACCGCAATATCCGCATCGAATTCTTCTTCGAGCGCGGCAGCGCGGCCCGGCAGCGGCGCCTGGCGATCCTGTCGGCGCTGGCCGTGGCGGTGATGTTCATCGCGCTGGCAGTGCTGGGGGCGCGCATCACCTGGGACGAATACACCTTCGGCGAGACCTCGCCGGGCATTGGCGTGCCAAGCTGGTGGTACTCGATCTGGCTGCCGGTGCTGTCGGCCGGCATCGCGCTGCGCGCGCTGGGGCTGGTGCTGCGCAACGTGCGCGCGCTCAAGGCGCTGCATGCAGCCAGGACAGGCACGATGGAGCAGGCGCCATGACTCTCGTTGCCATCATCCTGTTCGTGGTCTTTATCGGCCTGATGCTGCTGGGCGTGCCCATCGGCGTGTCGCTGGGGCTGGGCGGCCTGGTTGCCATCGGCCTGTCCAATCTCGACACCCAGATGTTCGGCCTGCTGGCCGTGCCGCAGAACTTCTATGCGGGGCTGGCCAAGTATCCGCTGCTGGCGATCCCGATGTTCGTGCTGGTGGGGTCGATCTTCGACCGCTCCGGCGTGGCGCAGCGGCTGGTGACCTTTGCCATCGCCATCGTCGGCCGCGGCCCCGGCATGCTGCCGCTGGTGGCGATCCTGGTGGCAATGTTCCTGGGCGGCATCTCCGGTTCCGGTCCGGCCAACGCGGCCGCGGTGGGCGGAGTGATGATCGCGGCGATGTCGCGCGCCGGCTATCCCGGCTCGTACAGCGCGGCGGTGGTTGGCGCTGCCGCCGCGACCGACATCCTGATCCCGCCGTCGGTGGCGTTCATCATCTACAGCGTGCTGGTGCCCGGCGCGTCGGTACCGGCGCTGTTCGCGGCCGGCATGATTCCGGGCATCCTGGCCGGCGTTGCGCTGATCGTTCCGGCGGTGTGGCTGGCGCGCAAGCACAATATGGGCGCGATCGAGGCCGGGTTGCCGCGCCCGCCGTTCTGGAAGAGCCTGCGCGAGGCCGCCTGGGGTCTGGTGGCGCCGTTCCTGATCCTGGGCGGTATGCGCGCTGGCTGGTTCACGCCGACCGAGGCCGCCGTGGTGGCCGTAGTCTACGGTCTCTTTGTCGGCATGGTGGTGTACCGCAGCATCGGCATGCGCGACCTGTTCACCATCTTCCAGGAGGCGGCCGAGACCTCGGCGGTGATCCTGCTGGTGGTGGCGCTGGCCGGCATCTTTGCCTATGCGCTGTCGACGCTGGGCGTGATCGACCCGCTGGCGCATGCCATCGCCACCTCCGGGCTGGGCGAGTACGGCGTGCTGGCGCTGATCGTGCTGCTGCTGATGACGGTAGGCATGTTCCTGGACGGCATCTCGATCTTCCTGATCTTCGTGCCGCTGCTGCTGCCGATCGCCAATGCCTTCCACTGGAACCCGGTATGGTTCGGCGTGGTGCTGACGCTGAAGGTGGCGCTGGGCCAGTTCACGCCGCCGCTGGCCGTGAACCTGATGGTGTCGTGCCGGATTGCCCGCGTGCGCATGGAAGAGACCGTGCCCTGGGTGATCTGGATGCTGCTGGCGATGTTTATCGCCATGCTGATGGTGCTGGCCTATCCGCCGCTGGCGACCTGGCTGCCTGAGTACCTCGGCTACTGATGTTCCGCATTCACAAACAAGAATTGACGCTTTCCCGAGAGGAGATGAGATGAAACGTCGTGCCCTGATGCTCGCAACGGCTGCCGCCATTGCCGCTTCCGCCTTCGCCCCCGCCGGCGCAATGGCCCAGACCTACAAGTCCGAGTACAAGATGTCGCTGGTGCTCGGCCCGGCCTTCCCGTGGGGCAAGGGCGGCGAGATCTGGGCCGACCTGGTCAAGCAGCGCACCAACGGCCGCATCAATATCAAGCTGTACCCGGGCACCTCGCTGGTGGCCGGCGACCAGACCCGCGAATTCTCGGCGATCCGCCAGGGCGTGATCGACATGGCGGTGGGCTCGACCATCAACTGGTCGCCGCAGGTCAGGGAACTGAACCTGTTCTCGCTGCCGTTCCTGATGCCCGACTACAAGGCGCTGGACGCGCTCACGCAGGGCGAAGTCGGCAAGTCGCTCTTCACCACGCTGGAAAAGGCTGGCGTCGTGCCGCTGGCCTGGGGCGAGAACGGCTTCCGCGAAGTGTCCAACTCCAAGCGCGAAATCCGCAAGCCGGAAGACCTCAAGGGCATGAAGCTGCGCGTGGTCGGTTCGCCGCTGTACATCGAGACCTTCAACGCGCTGGGCGCCAACCCGACCCAGATGAGCTGGGCCGACGCGCAGCCGGCGATGGCCTCGGGCGCGGTCGACGGGCAGGAGAACCCGCAGTCGGTGTTCGCCGCCGCCAAGCTGTACACGGTGGGCCAGAAGTTCGTCACCACCTGGGGCTACGTGGCTGACCCGCTGATCTTCGTGGTCAACAAGCAGATCTGGGAAAGCTGGACCCCGGCCGACCGCGAGATCGTCAGGCAGGCCGCCATCGACGCCGGCAAGCAGGAAATCGCGCTGGCCCGCAAGGGCCTGGTGGAGCCGGGCGCGCCGGCCTGGAAGGACATGGAGGCGCACGGCGTCAGGGTCACGCACCTGACGCCGGCCGAGCACGACAGCTTCCGCAAGGCCACCGCCAAGGTCTACGACAAGTGGAAGAAGCAGATCGGCGCCGACCTGGTGACCAAGGCCGAAGGCGCGATCGCCAAGCGCTAAGCCACGCAGAGGGTCCGCCAGACTCGGCGGGCCTGTTCCTTTGGAGACTGTGATGAAGCACGTCTATACGGTGGTCATGCCGATCCGCTGGGGCGACATGGATGCCATGGGCCATGTCAACAACACCGTCTATTTCCAGTACCTGGAGCAGGCGCGCATCGAGTGGTTCGCGTCGCTGGGCCGCGGCGGCAAGGACGCGAACGGGCAGGGCCCGGTCATCATCAATGCGCATATGACCTTCCTGAAGCAGCTGCGCTATCCGGGCGACATCGAGTGCCGCGTCTACGCCGGCCAGCTCGGCCGCACCAGCTTCGAGACCCGCATGGAAATCCGCCGCACCGACCTGCCCGACGTGGTCTGGGCCGAGGGCGGGGCCAAGGTGGTGTGGTGCGATTACACGCAGGAGAAGTCGGTGCCGGTGCCGGCCGAGATCCGAGCGATCATCGAGGGCTGACGCCCGCCACGGGGCTCAGTGGTTGACCAGCCGCTGCACCAGGTCCACCGAGGTACTGGCCCCGTACTTCTTCATCAGCCGCGCCCGGTAGATGTCCACCGTGCGCGGGCTGATCGCCAGCAACTTGCCGATCTGCTTGCTGGTTTTCCCCTCCACCAGCTGCGCCGCGATCTCGCGTTCGCGCGCGGTCAGCTCGGCCGTGACCTGGCGCTTCTGCGACAGGTCCTCGAAGGTCCAGATCCCGGCGCCCAGCGGTTGCGTGCGGTCCAGCGCGCGCCCGGTGACATGGCACCAGAACAGTTCCCCGCCTGCGCGCTTCATGATGCGCTCGTCCGAGTACATGCCGCGCTTGCCCATGATAGGCGCGATGCGCGCGCCGGTGCGCTCGAATTCGTCGGGGGTGGGGTAAAGCACCAGGAAGGACTGGCCCAGCAGCGCCTCGCGCGTGGTGCCGAAAATGCGGCAGACCTCCTCGTTGCAGTCCTCGATCACGCGTTCGCGTGACAGCACCAGGCCCACGGGGGCGAGCTGGAAGGCGGTCTGGTAGTCGATTGCGGGCATCTGCTTATGTATTTTTACGTAATGGCGTAGCCGGCTGCGCTTGCGTATGCTGTCGGTCGGACGAGTTGCGGCGACTGTCGCCCGCCTGTTGCCGATTGTACCGTTACAATTTCCCTGCGTCGCCCGCCGCACAATCCGGTGGCGGGAAGAGCGACAGGGAACTACCGAGGAAGGAGCGAAACATGAACAAGGTCTACGCCAGCGCCGCAGAAGCGCTTGCAGGCGTCGTCCGCGACGGCCAGACGATCGCCGTTGGCGGTTTCGGCCTGTGCGGCATCCCCGAGGCGCTGATTGCCGCGCTGCGCGACAGCGGTGCCAAGCAGCTGACCTGCATCTCCAACAACGCCGGCGTCGATGGCTTCGGCCTGGGCCTGCTGCTGGCCACGCGCCAGATCAGGAAGATGATCTCGTCCTACGTGGGCGAGAACAAGGAGTTCGAGCGCCAGTACCTGGCGGGCGAACTGGAGCTGGAATTCACGCCGCAAGGCACGCTGGCCGAGAAGCTGCGCGCCGGCGGCTCCGGCATCCCGGCCTTCTTCACCAAGACCGGTGTCGGCACCATCGTCGCCGAAGGCAAGGAAATCCGCGAATTCGACGGCGAGCAGTACGTGATGGAGCGTTCGCTGACCGCCGACGTCGCGCTGGTCAAGGCATACAAGGCCGACAAGGCCGGCAACCTGGTGTTCCGCCGCACTGCGCGCAACTTCAACCCGATGTGCGCGATGGCGGGCAAGGTCACCATCGCCGAGGTCGAGCATATCGTCGAGACCGGCGAGCTGGACCCGGATGAAATCCACCTGGCCGGCATCTTCGTGAAGCGCCTGGTGCTGAACACCACCCCCGAGAAACGCATCGAGCAGCGCACCGTGCGCGCGGCCAGCTGAGGAGACCCATCATGGCATGGACACGTGACGAAATGGCCGCGCGCGCCGCGACCGAGTTGCAGGACGGTTTCTACGTCAACCTGGGCATCGGCCTGCCGACGCTGGTGGCCAACTGGGTGCCGGAAGGCATGGAAGTGTGGCTGCAGTCCGAGAACGGCCTGCTGGGCATCGGCCCGTTCCCGACCGAGGACGAAGTCGACGCCGACATGATCAACGCCGGCAAGCAGACCGTGACGACGCTGCCAGGCTCGTCGATCTTTTCTTCGGCGGATTCGTTCGGGATGATCCGCGGCGGCCACATCAACTTGGCGATCCTGGGTGCGATGCAGGTCAGTGAGAAGGGCGACCTGGCCAACTGGATGATCCCGGGCAAGATGGTCAAGGGCATGGGCGGCGCGATGGACCTGGTGGCCGGCGTCGGCCGCGTGGTGGTGCTGATGGAACACACCGCGAAGAAGAAGGACGGCACCGAGGACATCAAGATCCTGAAGGACTGCAACCTGCCGCTGACGGGTGTTGGGGTGGTCAACCGCATCATCACCGACCTGGGCGTGATCGACGTGACCGAGGCCGGCCTGAAGCTGGTGGAAACCGCTCCGGGCGTCAGCCGCGAGGAAATCCAGGCCAAGACGGGCGCGCCGCTGCTGTAAGCGGGCTGAGCTCCGAAGCCTGACAGGGCCCCTGCAGTGCGATGCGCCGCAGGGGCTTTTTTGTCAGGTCGCTCCGCCTTGGAACTCACCGGCCGGGCTACGCCAGCCGGCTGCACTCCCTAGCTCTTCCGG
The DNA here is from genome assembly GCF_058782875.1 of Cupriavidus sp. FW305-F7. Lineage (NCBI taxonomy): Bacteria > Pseudomonadati > Pseudomonadota > Betaproteobacteria > Burkholderiales > Burkholderiaceae > Cupriavidus > Cupriavidus sp. FW305-F7. The sequence goes on from NZ_JBYSYC010000049.1 coordinate 10,483, forward strand.
CGAATAGCCCGGCAGCATCGCAGCGCACTATGCTGGCTGCTCTCCGGCAAGGCGCAGACCCTGCCGCGGTCGAACCCTCACGGAAGGTGCGTCATGCCGGCTTCCCCGAACCAATCCTTGCCACTGGTCTACGCCTGCTCCGGTTGCTCCAGCGTGGCGCAACTGGCCAATGCCTGCGCGGTGCGGCTCGACCGCAGCGGCCGTGCGGAAATGTCCTGCATCAGCGGCGTGGGTGGCGGCGTGCCGGCGCTGACGCGGGTGGCGCGCTCGGGGCGGCCGATCCTGGCGCTGGACGGCTGCCCGTTGGCCTGTGTCAAGGCCTGCCTGGCCAGCGCGGGCGTGGCGGCGGACCGGCACCTGGTGCTGAACCGGCTCGGCGCGACCAAGCGGCAGCACCGCGCATGCACCGAGGCCGAGGAACAAGCGATCTGGGGAGCGGTAGAGGCGGCACTGACGAGCCTGGCAGCCGCAGGCTGAAGCCGGGCGCGCCGTGGCACGCCCGGTGCGGCAGGTCAGCCGGCCTGCTTGTTGTAGCTTGCGAACACCGAAGCGGCGCCGTCCGCTTTTACAATCAGCACGTCGAACGGGTCCTTGCGCGGGCCCTGCTCCATGCCGGGCGAGCCGACCGGCATGCCCGGCACGGCCAGCCCGACGGCCCTGGGTTTTGTGGCCAGCAGCTTGCGGATATCCGCCGCCGGCACATGGCCCTCGATGGCGTAGCCGCCGATATGCCCGGTGTGGCAGGAGCCAAAGCGTTCCGGCATGCCGAAGCGCTTGCGGTACACGCCGGTGTCCTCGACGTCATGCACCGTCACGGTGAAGCCGTTGCTGCGCAGGTGCTTGACCCAATCCTCGCAGCAGCCGCACAGCGGGCTCTTGTAGACGTCGATGGCAAGCGGCCTGGCGGCTTGCGCCAGCGCGCCGGCCACCGGTGCCAGCGCTCCGGCCGAGACCGCGCCCAGCGCCAGCGCGCGCAGGAAACTGCGTCGTTGCATCGCTTGCTCCTTACTGCGCCACCCAGCCGCCGTCCATGTTCCAGATCGCTCCGCGGACCTGGCGGGCCGCTTCGGACGACAGGAACACGGCCAGCGCGCCCAGTTCATCGGGCGTGACAAACTGTCCCGAGGGCTGCTTCTCCAGCACCAGCTCGCGCTTGGCCTGTTCCACCGGAATGCCTTCCTTCTGCGCGCGGGCTTCGACCTGCTTCTGCACCAGTGGCGTCAGCACCCAGCCCGGGCAGATCGCGTTGGCGGTGACACCGGTCTGCGCGGTTTCCAGCGCGGTCACCTTAGTGAAGCCGACGATGCCGTGCTTGGACGCCACATAGGCGGACTTCTGCGCCGAGGCCACCAGCCCGTGGGTGGAGGCAACATTGATGATGCGGCCCCAGTCCTTCTGCTTCATGCCGGGCAGCGCCAGGCGCGTCGTGTGGAAGGCCGAAGTCAGGTTGATGGCGATGATCGCGTCCCAGCGCTCGGGCGGGAAATCCTCGATGGCGGCCACGTGCTGGATGCCGGCGTTGTTGACCAGGATGTCGGCGCCACCGAAGTCGGACTGCGCGTAGCGCATCATGTCCTCGATCTCGGCCGCCTTGCTCATGTCGGCGCCGTGGTAGCCGACCCGGATTCCCTGGCCGGCCTGCGCGATCTCTGCCTTTGCGGCGTCCGCGTCACCAAAGCCGTTGACGATGATGTTAGCGCCCTGGGCCGCCAGCGCTTTCGCGATGCCGAGCCCGATGCCGCTGGTCGAGCCAGTCACCAGTGCGGTCTTGCCGTTGAGCATGTAAGCCTCCGTCGAGAGAAAGGGATGCCACAGAAGGAATGCCACAGGGTTGGCGGCGCGCGCCGTGGCGGTGCGCGGCCGCGCACGCGGGGCGCTGACACTGTGCTGTGGCATTGTACCCGCTGCGGCGTACAATCCAGCTTTGCTCAACCTCCGGCAGCACCGTCTTTTTTGCGGTCCGCGGTCCGGTTCGCCAGGGAGTCCAGATGTCTGCCAGTCCGCGTCTCGGTTTTGTCCAGTGCATCAGTCCGGCGGGCCTGCACCGCATGGCCTACCACGAGTGGGGCGACCCCGCCAATCCGCGCGTGCTGGTGTGCGCGCATGGGCTGACGCGCACCGGCCGCGACTTCGACACCGTTGCCAGCGCGCTGTGCGGCGACTACCGCGTGGTCTGCCCCGATGTGGCCGGGCGCGGCCGCTCGGAATGGCTGGCCGATGCCCACGGCTACGTGGTGCCGCAGTACGTCGCGGACATGGTCACGCTGATTGCGCGGCTCAATGTGGAGAAGGTGGACTGGTTCGGCACCTCGATGGGCGGGCTGATCGGCATGGGCCTGGCCGGGTTGCCGAAGTCGCCGGTGCGCAAGCTGTTGCTCAACGACGTGGGGCCGAAGCTGGCGCCCTCGGCGGTGGAACGGATCGGCGCCTACTTGGGGCTGCCGGTGCGCTTCAAGACCTTCGAGGAAGGCCTGGCCTACCTGCAGACCATCAGCGCATCGTTCGGGCGCCATACGCCAGAGCAGTGGCGCGAGCTCAACGCCGCCATCCTGAAACCGGTGCAGGGCACGGACGGCCTGGAATGGGGCTTGCATTACGATCCGCAGCTGGCAGTGCCGTTCCGCAAATCCACGCCCGAGGCCATTGCTGCCGGCGAGGCCGCGCTGTGGCGCAGCTTCGAGGCCATCGAAGGCCCGGTGCTGGTGGTGCGCGGCGCGCAGTCGGACCTGCTGCTGCGCGAGACCGTGGCCGAAATGGTGGCGCGCGGCAAGCATGTGAGCTCGGTGGAAGTGCCCGACGTGGGCCATGCCCCGACCTTTGTCGATCCGGCGCAGATTGCGATCGCCCGGCAGTTTTTTACCGGGGCCTGATTGCATCGCATGCCGGCCTTGTTTTTATCAGTCAACGCATTGTCATGAGTAACCTTGAACTGAAGCGCGCCCACGTGGGCAAGCGGTTGTCCGAATACGCGGTCTATAACGGTGTGGTGTATCTCGCCGGTCAGGTGCCCGAGGTCGATCCCAAGGCCGATATCCGCGGCCAGACGCGCGAGGTCCTCGGCCATATCGACCGCCTGCTGGCCGAGGCCGGCAGCGACAAGACCCGCATCCTGTCGTGCCAGATCTTCCTGACCAATGTCGACCAGATCGGCGAGATGAACGAGGTCTGGGACGCCTGGGTGCCGCAAGGCAACACGCCCCCGCGCGCCACCGTCGAAGCCCGCCTGGCCAATCCCGATTACCTGATCGAAGTGGTGGTGACCGCTGCGCTCAACTGATGCAGGCGTTGTGACATGGTGACGTCCACCGACCTGACCGGTCGGGTCGCGGGCATTCCGGATGCCGAACTGGTCGAACGCGCACTGGCCTACGTGCGCGAGCATGGTGCCGAGGTCGCGCTGCCCACCGGCGAGACCGTGCTGTCGCACGCGCAGGGCATGCTGCGCATTCTCGACGGCCTGCGCGTCGACGACGCCGCGCGCGCCGCCGCCTGCCTGTTCGGGCTGGTGGCCTTCGTGCCCGCCACCGAGGCCGAGATCGCGCCGCGCTTTGGCGACGAGGTGGCGCGGCTGGTCGACGGTGTGCGGCAGCTGCTGCGCATCGGTGCCATCGCCGGCAGCCGCCCCGAGGCCGAGCCGGCCGCGCCGTCCAAAAACGAAGCGCAGGCGCGCCACGAACAGGTCGAGGCGCTGCGCAAGATGCTGCTGGCGTTTGCGCAGGATATCCGCGTGGTGCTGGTGCGCCTGGCCTCGCGGCTGCAGACGCTGCGCTGGATGGCCGAGACCAAACAGGCGCCGCAGCCGGGCGTGGCGCGCGAAACGCTGGACATCTACGCGCCGCTGGCCAACCGCCTTGGTATCTGGCAGATGAAGTGGGAGCTGGAGGACCTGGCGTTCCGCTTCGAGCAGCCCGATACCTACAAGCGCATCGCCAAGCTGCTGGATGAAAAGCGCATCGAGCGCGAAGGCTATATCGCCAGCGCCATCGAACGGCTGCAGTCCGAACTGGCGACCGCCGGCATCCCTGCCGAGGTCAGCGGGCGGCCCAAGCATATCTACAGCATCTGGAAGAAGATGCGCGGCAAGGAGCTGGATTTTGCCGACCTGTACGATGTGCGTGCCTTCCGCGTGATCGTCGACGATATCAAGGACTGCTACACGGTGCTGGGTATCGTCCACCATATCTGGCAGCCGATCCCGCGCGAGTTCGACGACTACATCTCGCGACCCAAGGCCAACGGCTACAAGTCGCTGCATACGGTGGTGATCGGCGATGACGGGCGCGCCTTCGAGGTGCAGATCCGCACCCACGAGATGCACCACTTTGCTGAATACGGCGTGGCCGCGCACTGGCGCTACAAGGAGGCGGGCAGCCGCGGCTATGCCGGGCAGTTTTCCGCCAGCGAGCGCTATGACGAGAAGATAGCCTGGCTGCGCCAGCTGCTGGCGTGGAAGGACGATGCCGACCACAGCGTGGCGCACGACGAGTCGTGGGAGCAGATCAAGCATGCCGCGATCGACGACCACATCTACGTGCTGACGCCGCAGGCGCGCGTTGTGGCGCTGCCGCAGGGCGCCACCGCGGTGGACTTTGCCTACTACCTGCACAGCGATCTCGGCCACCGCTGCCGCGGCGCGCGCGTGGACGGCACCATGGTGCCGCTGAACACGCCGCTGAAGAACGGCCAGACCGTGGAGATCATCGCGGTCAAGCAGGGCGGACCGTCGCGCGACTGGCTCAACGCGGACCTGGGCTACCTGGCCAGCAGCCGCGCGCGGGCCAAGGTGCGGGCCTGGTTCAATGCGCTCGATTCGCAGGAGACCATCGCGCAGGGCCGCGTGCTGATCGACAAGACCCTGCAGCGCGAAGGCAAGACCGCGGTCAAGCTGGAAGACCTGGCCACGCGGCTGGGCTTCAAGACGCCGGAGGACCTGTTTGCGGCAGTGGCCAAGGATGAGTTCAGCCTGCGTCACGTAGAGCACGCGCTGCGACACCCGGAGGGCGAGGTCCAGGCGCCGCTGAGCGAGGAAGATGCTGTCACCAAGAAAAGCCGCGCCACCAGCGTGGCGCGCGGCGCCAAGAGCGGCGTGCTGGTGGTGGGGGTGGATTCGCTGATGACGCAGATGTCGCGCTGCTGCAAGCCGGCGCCGCCGGATGACATCGTCGGCTTTGTCACGCGCGGGCGCGGGGTGTCGATCCATCGGCGCAGCTGCCACACCTTCCAGCAACTGGCCGGGCGCGCGCCGGAGCGGGTGATCCAGACCGAGTGGGGCCAGAAGAGCCACGCCGCGGTCTACCCGGTCGACATCCACGTCGAGGCGATCGATCGCCAGGGGTTGCTGCGCGATATCTCCGAAGTGCTGTCGCGCGAGAAGATCAACGTCACCGGCGTCAAGACGCTCTCCAGCAAGGGCGTGGCACGCATGCAGTTCACTGCCGAAGTGTCCGAGGCTACGCAGCTGCAGCGCGCGCTGCAGTTGATCGAAGACGTCCAGGGGGTGTTGCAGGCGAAAAGAAAGTGATGCTATACTTGCGGCTTCGCTAGGCTCGTAGCTCAGCTGGTTAGAGCACCACCTTGACATGGTGGGGGTCGTTGGTTCGAGTCCAATCGAGCCTACCAACGAATTGCAGGAAAGCAGTAAAAAGAAGTGTGGCAAGTCCGATTCAACCCCATACGGAACGGAAGGGCATCATGGTTATGACACCGCGAACTACTACCGCTGGCAAGCGACAGTAGTCGAGGTGCGCCTTCGACCCGGTTGGATTGGGTTTGACAAAGAGAAACGCGGCCTTGGCCGCGTTTTTTTTCGTCTGTCGCCTGCCAGCACCCTGATAAGCTGCCGCCTTTCCGGTGCGGCAGAGCAGGGCAGTAAAGAATAAATCGCCAGTCCCGCAGGCATGCCGGGGCCGGTGCCACAAGATGCAGTTTGATCCGCTCAGGCGATGCGCAAGGCGCAGCCAGCGGAACCTGGAGAGTCGAAATGATCGCAATCACGCTGCCGGATGGGTCCCGCCGCGAGTTTCCCGGCCCGGTGACGGTTGCCGAAGTGGCGCAGAGCATCGGTGCCGGCCTGGCCAAGGCCGCGCTGGCCGGCAAGGTGGACGGCCAGCTGGTCGACACGAGCTACAAGATTGACCGCGATGGCGAGCTGGCCATCGTCACGGACAAGGACGCCGATGGCGTCGATGTGATCCGCCACTCCACGGCGCACTTGCTGGCCTATGCCGTCAAGGAGCTCTATCCGGAAGCGCAGGTGACGATCGGGCCGGTGATCGAAAACGGCTTCTACTACGACTTTGCCTACAAGCGTCCCTTCACGCCCGAAGACCTGGCCGCCATCGAGAAGAAGATGACGGAGCTCGCCCGCAAGGACGAGAAGGTCGTGCGCGAAGTGTGGAACCGCGACGAAGCGGTGGCGCTGTTCGAGTCGATGGGCGAGAAGTACAAGGCCGAGATCATCGCCTCGATCCCCGCCGACCAGGAAATCGGCCTGTACCGCGAAGGCAGCTTCGTCGACCTGTGTCGTGGCCCGCACGTGCCGTCCACGGGCAAGCTGAAGGTCTTCAAGCTGATGAAGGTGGCCGGCGCCTACTGGCGCGGCGATGCCAACAACGAGATGCTCCAGCGCATCTACGGAACGGCCTGGGCGAAGAAAGAAGACCAGGAAGCCTATCTGCACATGCTGGAAGAGGCCGAGAAGCGCGACCACCGCAAGCTGGGCAAGACGCTCGACCTGTTCCACCTTCAGGAAGAGGCGCCCGGCATGGTGTTCTGGCATCCGAAGGGCTGGCAGGTGTGGCAGGCCGTCGAGCAATACATGCGCGGCCGCCTGACAGACGCCGGCTATGACGAAGTCCGTACGCCGCAGGTGATGGATCGTTCGCTTTGGGAGAAGTCCGGCCACTGGCAGAACTACAAGGAGAACATGTTCGTCACGGAGTCGGAGAAGCGCGACTACGCGATTAAGCCGATGAACTGCCCAGGCCATGTGCAGATCTTCAACCACGGCCTGCGTTCGTACCGCGACCTGCCGCTGCGCCTGGCCGAGTTCGGCGCCTGCCACCGCAACGAGCCGTCGGGCGCGCTGCACGGGCTGATGCGCGTGCGCGGCTTTGTGCAGGATGATGCGCACATCTTCTGCACGGAAGAGCAGATCGTGGCGGAGGCCAAGGCCTTCAACGAACTGGCGTTCTCGGTCTACGACGACTTCGGCTTCAAGGATGTGAAGGTCAAGCTGTCGCTGCGCCCGGACCAGCGTGCTGGCTCCGACGAGGTCTGGGACCACGCCGAAGAGGGCCTGCGCCTGGCGCTGCGCGCCTGCGGCGTGGATTGGGAAGAGCTGCCGGGTGAGGGCGCCTTCTACGGCCCCAAGGTCGAGTACCACATCAAGGACGCGATCGGCCGCTCGTGGCAGTGCGGCACGCTGCAGCTTGACCTGGTGCTGCCGGAGCGCCTGGATGCCGAATACGTCTCCGAGGACAACTCGCGCAAGCGCCCGGTGATGCTTCACCGCGCCATCCTGGGTTCGTTCGAGCGTTTCCTGGGCATCCTGCTGGAAAACCACGCCGGTGCGTTGCCGGCCTGGCTGGCCCCGGAGCAGGTGGTGGTCATGAATATTGCGGATTCGCAGGCGGAATACGCCGAAAGCGTCGTGCAATTGCTGCAAAAACAAGGGTTTAGGGCCAAGGCCGATTTGCGTAATGAGAAAATTACGTATAAAATCCGCGAGCATTCGCTTCAAAAGGTTCCCTACCTGCTGGTAGTGGGCGACAAGGAGCGGGATGCCAGTCAAGTGGCCGTGCGTGCCCGTGGCAACGTGGATCTGGGTGTGATGCCCGTCTCCGCGTTTGTTGAGCGTCTGCAAAACGACGTCGCCAGCAAAGCCTGATGGGTGGTGAGCACGGCTTGTTTTTTTGTCTTCTTGAGGTAACGCAACATCGCTACGGACAAAGGTCATCGCATCAACCGGGAAATCAGCGCGCCTGAGCTGCGCCTGGTAGGGGTTGATAACGAACAGCTCGGCATCGTCAAGTTCATGGACGCACTGCGGCTGGCTGAAGATAAGGACTTGGACCTGGTCGAGATCGCGCCGAACGCGGTTCCGCCCGTCGCCCGGATCATGGATTACGGGAAGTTCAAGTACGAGGAAGCCAAGCGCGCCCACGAGGCGAAGCTGAAGCAGAAAATCATCCAGGTCAAGGAAGTCAAGTTCCGGCCGGGTACGGATGATGGCGACTACAACGTCAAGCTGCGCAACCTGAAGCGCTTCCTGGAAGATGGCGACAAGACCAAGATCACGCTGCGGTTCCGTGGTCGCGAGATGGCGCACCAGGAAATCGGCGCGCGCATGCTCGAACGCTTGAAGGCGGACCTGGATGAAATCGGTCAGGTCGAGCAGATGCCGAAGATGGAAGGGCGCCAGATGGTGATGGTGCTCGCCCCCAAGAAGAAGAAGTAATTCCTGCGCGTTGCAGCGGCCGGGATGCCAGGCATCCCGGCGTTGCTTCGTGCGGAAGTCGCGCGCGGCCCGCAAGGGCCGCTGTGCAACAACAAGTGGATGCGGGTCTTGCAAGCGTCGGCGTGAGCCGTCCACCTGCATGCATGTCATATGAGCTGGAGTTTTTCATGCCGAAGATGAAGACGAAGAAAAGCGCCTCCAAGCGCTTTACTGCCCGTCCGAACGGTTCGTTCAAGCGTGGCCAGGCCTTCAAGCGTCACATCCTGACCAAGAAGACCACCAAGAACAAGCGTCAACTGCGCGGTACTCAGGACGTCCATGAGACGAATCTGAAGTCGGTGCGCGCGATGATGCCTTACGCATAACCCCTGACGAAAACGAAAGGAGAATTACATGCCTCGAGTAAAGCGTGGGGTCACTGCACGGGCCCGTCACAAGAAAGTCATCGATGCTGCCAAGGGTTACCGCGGCCGTCGCAATAATGTCTATCGCATCGCCAAGCAGGCGGTCATGCGTGCTGGCCAGTACGCATACCGCGATCGCCGCAACAAGAAGCGCGTGTTCCGCGCTCTGTGGATTGCGCGTATCAATGCCGCGACGCGTGAGCATGGCATGACCTACAGCGTGTTCATGAACGGTCTGAAGAAGGCCTCGATTGAACTGGACCGCAAGGTGCTGTCGGACATGGCTATTCACGACAAGCCTGCCTTTGCCGCCATCGTCAACCAGGTGAAAGCCACCGTTGCCTGATGCCGGCTGCGGTAGCGCGTAAGCGCTGCCGGGCAAGCACCGACCGCAAGGTCGACCGCTGACCGCAAGGTCCGCTGAAACGGGGCTCCTCACCGAGCCCCGTTTTTATTTCGAATGCCGTTTCAGTTGCCGGAATCCGGTTGCCGAGACCGCATTCGAAACGAACACCGCACGTAGTGCCAACCCACGTCGGACCGGTGCGTACCGGCCCGACGCCAAAAGTCCCACGACCGCCGCCATGTCTCAGGATCTGGATCAAATTGTCGCCGATGCCCAGGCCGCCTTCGCTGCTGCCAACGACAACGCCACGCTGGAAAACGAAAAGGCCCGCTTCCTGGGCAAGACCGGTGCGCTGACCGAACTCCTCAAGGGCCTAGGCAAGCTCGACCCGGAAACCCGCAAGACGGAAGGCGCCCGCATCAACCAGATCAAGCAGCAGGTTGAAGCCGCCCTGCAGGCACGCCGCCAGGCGCTGGCCGATGCGCTGATGAACGCGCGCCTGGCCGCGGAGGCCATCGACGTCACGCTGCCTGGCCGTGCGGTCAGCCGCGGCAGCCTGCACCCGGTGATGCGCACGTGGGAGCGCGTCGAGCAGATCTTCGGCTCGATCGGTTTCGATGTGGCCGACGGCCCCGAGATCGAGACCGACTGGATGAACTTCACCGCGCTGAACAATCCGGATAACCATCCGGCGCGTTCGATGCAGGACACCTTCTATGTCGACGGCCGCGACAGCGACGACAAGCTGCTGCTCCTGCGCACGCACACCAGCCCGATGCAGGTCCGCTACGCGAAGATGCATGTCGAGAAGTACGCCGGCAAGGCGATGCCGCCGATCAAGGTGATCTGTCCGGGCCGCACCTACCGTGTCGACAGCGACGCCACGCACTCGCCCATGTTCAACCAGGTCGAAGGCCTGTGGATCGGCGAGGACGTCAGCTTTGCCGACCTCAAGGGCGTGTACACCGATTTCCTGCGCAAGTTCTTCGAGCGCGATGACATTCAGGTGCGCTTCCGCCCATCGTACTTCCCGTTCACCGAGCCGTCGGCAGAGATCGACATGGCCTTCGGCAATGGCAAGTGGCTGGAGATCTCCGGTTCGGGCCAGGTGCATCCGAACGTGCTGCGCAACATGGGCCTCGATCCCGAGCGCTATATCGGTTTTGCGTTCGGCTCCGGCCTGGAGCGCCTGACCATGTTGCGCTATGGCATCAACGACCTGCGCCTGTTCTTCGAGGGCGACGTGCGCTTCCTGCGCCAGTTCGCCTGACGCGCCGCCGTCCCCTCGTCAACGACCACACAGAATACTTACCGGATCAGAAGCGCCATGCAATTCTCGGAATCCTGGCTTCGCACCTTCGCCAACCCTGAAAAGATCTCCACCGACGCGCTGTCGCACACGCTGACCATGGCCGGCCTGGAAGTAGAAGAGGTGGGCTCGGTCGCGCCGCCGTTCGACAAGGTGGTGGTCGCGCGCGTGCTGTCGACCGAGCGCCATCCCAACGCCGACCGCCTCAACGTGTGCCAGGTCGATGCCGGCACCGGCGAGACCCTGCAGATCGTCTGCGGTGCGCCCAACGTCAAGCCCGGCATCCTGGTGCCGTGCGCACTGGTTGGCGCCGTGCTGCCCCCGTCCGAGGACGGCGGCAAGCCGTTCGAGATCAAGGTCGGCAAGCTGCGCGGCGTGGACAGCTATGGCATGCTGTGCTCGGCGCGCGAACTGAAGCTGTCGGAAGAGCACGGTGGCCTGCTGGTGCTGCCGGAAGACGCGCCGGTCGGCCAGAACATCCGCCAATACCTCGACCTGGATGACCAGGTCTTTGTCATCAAGCTGACGCCGAACAAGGCCGACTGCCTGTCGATCCATGGCGTGGCGCGCGAAGTGTCGGCACTGACCGGCGCCGCGCTGACGCTGCCCGAGATGAAGCCGGTGGCGGTGACGATCCAGGACAAACTGCCGGTCAAGGTATCGGCGCCGGACCTGTGCGGCCGCTTCTCCGGCCGCGTGATCCGCGGTGTCAATGCGCGCGCGGCCACGCCGGCATGGATGGTGCAGCGCCTTGAGCGCTCGGGCCAGCGCAGTGTTTCCGCACTGGTCGATATCTCGAACTATGTGATGCTGGAATTGGGACGTCCGTCGCACGTGTTCGACCTGAACAAGATCCACGGCGGCCTGGATGTGCGCTGGGGCCGCAAGGGCGAGCAGATCAAGCTGCTCAACGGCAATACCATCGAGGTCGACGAACAGGTCGGCGTGATCGCCGATGACAAGGAGATCGAAAGCCTGGCTGGCATCATGGGCGGCGACAGCACTGCCGTGACGCTGGACACCACGGACATCTATCTCGAGGCCGCATTCTGGTGGCCCGCTGCGATCCAGGGCCGGGGCCGCCGCTACAATTTCTCGACCGACGCCGGACACCGCTTCGAACGCGGCGTGGACTACGCCACCACGGTCGAGCATATCGAGCGCATCACCGCGCTGATCCTCGAGATCTGCGGCGGCCAGGCCGGTCCGGTGGACGACCACGTGGTCAACCTGCCGCAGCGCAAGCCGGTCAGCCTGCGCGTGGCGCGCGCCGAGCGCGTGCTGGGCATCGAGCTGTCGCCGGCGGCCATCGCCGATGTATTCCAGCGCCTGCAGCTGCCGTTCGTGCGCACCCAGGGCGCCGAGGGCGAGGTGTTTGAAGTCACGCCGCCGAGCTACCGCTTCGATATCGAGATCGAGGAAGACCTGATCGAGGAAGTGGCCCGCATCTATGGTTTCGAGCGCATCCCGGCGCGTCCGCCGATCGCCGAGAGCGAGATGCGCCCGACCAACGAGGCTCGCCGCTCCACCCACGTGGTGCGCCATGCCGTGGCCGCGCGCGACTACCAGGAAGTCATCAATTTCGCCTTCGTCGAAGAGAAGTGGGAGCGCGACTTCGCCACCAACGACAACCCGATCCGCCTGCTGAACCCGATCGCCAGCCAGTTGGCGGTGATGCGTTCGACGCTGATCGGCGGCTTGGTCGACAAGGTGCGCTACAACCTGAACCGCAAGGCCGCGCGCGTGCGCCTGTTCGAGGTGGGCCGCGTGTTCCATCGTGACGACAGCGTGAAGGACGGCGGCCTGACGGTGGCCGGCTACGATCAGCCGATGATGGCCGCGGGCATTGCCTACGGCCCGGCCTTCGAAGAGCAGTGGGGCATCCCCACGCGCAACGTCGACTTCTTCGACATCAAGGGCGATGTCGAGGCGCTGTTCCATCCGCGCGTGCCGCGTTTCGAGCCGGTGTCGCACCCCGCGCTGCACCCGGGCCGCGCCGCGCGCGTGCTGCTCGACGGCAAGGCCGTGGGCGTGGTCGGCGAGCTGCATCCGCGCTGGCTGCAGGAATACGAGCTGACGCACGCCCCGGTCGTGTTTGAACTGGCGCTTGACGCGCTGCGCGACGCCGGCCTGCCGGTGTACACCGAGATCTCCAAGTTCCCGGCCGCCGTGCGCGACTTGGCCGTGGTCGTGAAGCAATCGGTACGCGTGCAGGATCTGCTCGACGCCATGCGTGCCGCACTGGAAAAGCAGGGCTACGGCCGCTACTGCCAGAACCTGGTGGTGTTCGATGAGTTCCGTCCCAAGGGCGCTTCAGCTGCCATTGGCGCGGACGAGAAAAGCCTTGCGTTCCGGGTGACCTTGCAAGATACTGGGTCGACCCTCCAGGACGAAACCGTCGACAGCGCAGTGCGCTGCATGGTCGACGCGCTGACAGAGGCCTTCCAGGCCCGGCTGCGCGGCTAAGCCATCGCCAGTACGCGACAAGTACGCGACGGACACACGATAAACAAGGGCGCCCGGGCTCGCCCTGGGCGGATCGCCAGACATACACTTGAGCGATCGACATGAATGATCGAGACGCGAATTCCATGACCGCTGCAGCACTGGGTGAGATGAGCGACCGGCAGGCTTCCTCCCTTGACGACGCGATGCCGGATAACCGCGCGACCGAAGTTCCCACGCTGACCAAGGCCGAACTCGCCGAGATGCTGTTCGACCAGGTGGGCCTGAACAAGCGTGAATCGAAGGACATGGTCGAAGCCTTCTTCGACGTCATCCGCGAAGCGCTGGAGCAGGGCGACAGCGTCAAGCTGTCCGGCTTCGGCAACTTCCAGTTGCGCGACAAGCCGCAGCGGCCCGGCCGCAATCCCAAGACCGGCGAAGTCATTCCAATCACCGCGCGCCGCGTGGTCACGTTCCACGCCAGCCAGAAGCTCAAGGGCCTGGTGGAAGAACGCGCAGGCATCGTCGGCTGACGCGTCACCCGAACGGCGGATTGCTTCCCGAAGCCGGCATCGGTATGCTTCTGGGCGCGCACCTGGTGCGCGCCAACCGCATGGCCGGCATGGCCTGACGCTCGTCTACACACCACATGTCGGACAAATCCAGCGATCGCATCGCGTTGCCGCCGATTCCGGCCAAGCGCTACTTCACCATCGGTGAGGTGAGCGAGCTTTGCGCTGTCAAGCCGCACGTCCTGCGCTATTGGGAGCAGGAGTTCACGCAACTCAAGCCCGTCAAGCGCCGCGGCAACCGCCGCTACTACCAGCACCATGAAGTCCTGCTGATCCGCCGCATCCGCGAACTGCTCTACGAACAGGGCTTCACCATCAACGGGGCGCGCAACCGCCTCGATGAAGGCCGTCATCACAGTGGGGCAGCGGCAGCGCCTGAGGCCGCAGAGGTTGGCGAAGAAAACGCGGCGGCATTGTCGGTCGACATCAGCGGCCTGCGCAATGAACTGGTCGAAGTGCAGCACCTGCTCGCGCAACTGCGGGAGATCGCGAAGCACGGATAATTTCGACGTCAGGAGCTAGTCATACGAGAAATGCTTCTGTTATAATCTTTTGCTTCGGGGCGTAGCGCAGCCTGGTAGCGTACCTGCATGGGGTGCAGGTGGTCGGAGGTTCAAATCCTCTCGCCCCGACCAGACAGAAACCCGCTTGGTGAATAGCCAAGCGGGTTTTTTATTTTCCGCGTGGAAATGGCCGGCCGGTGCGGTAACGCTTTGATACAGCCGTCGCCGATGCCCGTTGCTATGCTCTGCCATCCTCCTGGCCGATTCCCCACTTATGTTCCGAAAGCTCTGTGTGGCTACCTTTGCGCTCCTCTGGCTGACGGCCGCGCCTGCCGCACGCGCCGATGACCGCGGCTACCCGAGCGCCTATCGTGGCGGCGAGTACAAAGAGAAATTCCGTAGCGGCCCTTGTGAAATCGAACGCGAACAGAAGCGCGATGGCGAATACAAGGAAGAGCGCAAATGCAAGGGTGGTCCGCGTGGCTATGAGCAGAAGCAGAAGTACCGCGACGGCCCTTGCCTGATCGAGCGCGAATGGAAGGACGACGGTGAATACGAAGAGAAGGTCGAATGCAAGCGTGGATGAGTGCATGACCTTTCGGTCCGCCAGCCGGGTGGCGTGGCTGGGCCGCAGCCCCATTGGCGGCTGCCCCCAATGCCGATTTCAGGCTTCGCGCATCATGCCAGCACGGCATGCTGCCTGATCGACTCCAGCTTCTTCTCGCCGATCTTCTCCTTTGCCATTTCGGTGTCGAAGTGCGTCTGCAGGTTCATCCAACTCTGGGGATCGGTGCCGAAGAACGCACCAAGGCGTACAGCGGTGTCCGCCGTTATGGCGCGGCCACCCTTCACAATTTCATTGATACGGCGAGGCGGTACGTCGATGGCCTTGGCCAGGGCGTACTGAGAAATGCCAAGCGGGTCGAGCCAGTCCAGTTGAAGGATTTCTCCCGGAGTGGCCAGGGGTACTTCGCGTGCCATGGAGGCCTCCTTTCAGTGGTAGTCGACGATCTCGACGTCAGTTGCATGGCCATTGGCGAAGCAAAAGCAGATTCGCCATTGGTCGTTGATACGGATGCTGTGCTGACCAGCCCGGTGCCCTTGCAGCGCTTCCAGCCTGTTACCCGGCGGGACTCGCAGAAAGCTGAGGTCGCCGGCCGCGTGCAACTGCTGGAGCTTGCGCATGGCAACAGATTCTATGTTGACGAACCGGGCGATCCGCGTGCCTGCGAAGAGCAGTGCCGTGTCGCGGCAGTTGAACGAAGTGATCATGGTCATATTAACGCGAAGCGTTAATAACGTAAAGCGTTATTACTGTTTCCCGTGCGGCCTTGCCGAGCGGTTCGATTCCGGGAGCCCGCTCCAGACCGGGAGTGATAGGCGAGCTCAAGATTATCTGTAGCCGCAGATATTGATCTGCATCCTGAGTGCCTGTTGGGCTATACGCGCTGCTCGGCCGTTTCCAGAAAAAGCGGCGAGATACCCGGGTTCTCCCATCATGGCCCGCTGGGGCCCTGGCTTAGACTCGTGCCGCTGTACTTGCCAGCCCGCCCGCACCCCGCCGCGGCGGGCTGTTTTTTTGGGGGCTAGCGAGTCAGTCTGCGCAACAGCGCGTCATGTCCGCTTGCCAGGCCGGCAAGCGCTGTTGCGTCGGCCAGTTCGAAATCGCTGAAGCGGAAGGCCGGTGCCACGGTGCAGCCGACTAGGGCGAAGTCCACGCCATCACCCAGATCCAGGCGTTCGGCGGCAAACCATAGTCCGGCGGGCACCATTGCCTGGAAGGCCGCGCCGGGATGCCGCAGCGGGTCGCCCAGGCGCTGCGTGACGATGGTGCCGTCCACGATCCGGTGCACGTCCACGGGGGAGCCTGCGTGGTAGTGCCAGAGTTCGTCGGACCGGATGCGATGCCACGCGGAATAGTCGTTGCCGCACAGCATGTAGTGGATTGCGGTGCAGGCTTCGCGCGTGCGCCCGTCCTGGCAGACGACCTGTTCTTCGCCGCGATAGGTTTCGCGGTAGTAGCCGCCTTCCGGATGTGGCTGCAGGTCGAGCGAGCGGATCAGTTGGCGGGCGGTCGGACTGAGGTCTGGCATGTGGGCAAGGGGCGTGGCGCATCGGGGATGCGGAAGCCGTAGCTTAAAGCAGCGCGAAGCGTGCCTGGCCGGGGCCGACAAGGGCGGGGCGGCTGACCGGGTAGCGGTGACGGGTGCCCTGGGCGTCGAAGGACAGGAAATCCGGCGTCCAGCGCAGCGCCTGCAGCTGGCGTGGCTCGATGCCGTCGACGAGGATGGCGCCGGCGCCCACGCAGACACTGCCGCAGGGCAGGCGCAGGGATTCGCTGTCGTCGCCGAAGTAGTAGGCCTCGAGCAGGATGGAATCGGACTGGTACAAGGGCATGGGGCAGTATCCGGATACTGTATGGATGTACAGTATAGCCCTGGCCGGCGGTTCGGTCATCCCCCACGATTCTCATTTTCGTGCGCCGGCACACCCTGCGGCGCTGCGTCCTTGCCGCGTGGAAGTTGGTGGCAAGCGGTGTCGGCCTGGATTGGTATAACCTGAAAACGATGCCGGTCGCACAGCGTGGTCGTGGCAGGCCGGCAGGGTCGCTACGGGGGATGCCATGGCGAGGTGCGGGAGCAGGGCTTGCTGGTTTGGCTTGGGCGCGGTGCTGGGCGCGGCGGTGGGCAGTGCCTGCGCCATGCTGGTGCGCACCGCCGCGGAGCAGCGGGTGCTGCGCCAGCGCGATGCGCCGCTGGTGCCGTCCGATCCCGCGGCGGATCAGGCGCTGACCGATACCGCCACCGACGTGGTGGAGTACGGCGGCTTCGTGATCCACGTGTATTGCCACGCGCTGGGCATGGGGCGGTTCAAGGCCCTGTGCGATATCTGGGAGTCGGGCGCCGTGGTGCTGGAGGGCGGCGCGCCGCCGGCCACGCACGCGACGCCTGAAGACGCGCGGGCCGCGGCGATTTCGTGGGCGCGGCAATGGGTGCAGCACAATGGCTGAAGGCGCCGCCGCGCAATCATCGCCATGACAGGAGATGCCGATGCACGCCTGTGACCTGTGTCATCAGCTGGTGGGCGAACCGTCCAGCGTGCCGCCGCACGAGAACCTGGCTGCCTCGGGCATGGCTGCGATGAGCAACCGCTGCAAGGTCGACAGCCGCTGGCGCTGCACTGGCTGCGGCGCCTGGATGTATCAGAGCACGGCATTGGGTGAGCCGCCGAATATGTGGCGAATGGGCCCGCGGCCGGCCGACTGGCCTGATAATCACGGCTGAGCAGGCATGGCCGCGCCGCCACCAGGCGGTGCGGCCATGCCCGGTATCGCGCCCGGCTCAGGCTCTCGGGCGTCTGTTTCAAGGAGAATTCATGTTTGTTTGTGGGAACCAGGCTTGCGGGGCGCGCTGGGAGCCGAATGAGGTGCAGATCCGCAATGAAGGGCAGGGTCCCGTGTTCCGCTGCCCGCAATGCGGTGCACGCAATCACGTCCAGGCACGCACCGCGCGCGACGGCAGCACGGTCTACCGCCAGGTGGCGGCGAAGCCGGCACCGCGCTAGTCCGGACCGACGGCGGCACGCCATGTCACCCCACGCATGTGGGGTCAAATACACATGGCTGCTGCCTTAAGCTTGCTCAGGCGGGACCGTTATACACATCATGGACTTTGCCGACCTTCCTCAAGACTCTGCTTCCAATGCCGAACGCATGGGCTGGGCGAACGCTTCGCCGGAAGTGATCGCCAAGGTATTGAATTCAGCACTGGCAGCGCAGGATCTCTCAGGGTTTGCCGCGCTGCTGTCGGATATCGCGCGCGACCGTGGCCTCAAGGGCGAGCGTGCCGCGCACCAGTCGATCTACGACATGCCGTACGCCAGCCTGCTGCCCAGGCAGAAGCACCTGCTTTCCGATGCCTTCGATCTGCTGGTCCTGCTCGGGCTGGAACTGCGCCCGCGTGGTGCCGACGCAGGCTTCGGCGACGCTGCGGACATCGACACGGACGCAGAAGCAGACCAATAACCCCCGGCTGGACAGCGCCGCTCTATGCGCGTTCCAGCATACCGATTTCGCGCACCGCGACCGACAGCATCGACAGCCCAGCAGCCCCCGAGGCGCGCTGGTCGGCCAGCATGCGCGTAAAGCGTTCCAGCGCGCCATGACGGCTGGACCGCCACGCATCGATCATGGCTTCGGGCGTATCCAGTTCACCCGCCTGTGTCAGCACGCTGACGGTCAGTGCGCGCTTGAGCCGCCCCAGGTCTTCCAGCGTGGTGGTGCGTGCCAGCAGATCCCAGTGCGTGTCCGATGGCAGCGCCAGCGCGCGCTCGCGCAGCCAGCTGAAGCTCAGGTGGCTGTCCAGCGCGAAATAAACCCCCGCCACCAGGTCCAGGCTGCGTTCGCACGCGGTGGCCACTTCGGCGATATCGAGCGCGGCAGCGGAGATCTCGCTGCCGGCCACGCGCACGGCCAGCGCTTCGTCGACCCCCGCATCCGTCAAGGCGCGGGTGCGCTCTGACAGCGCCGTCGCATCGGCCGGTGGCAGCAGCCGCGGCAGTTGCGGTGCCAGCCATTGCGCTGCCTGGGCAAAGCGCGCCAGATCCTCGGCGGCCTTGCTGCCGCTACGCAGATAGCGGATGAACCACAGGCACGCGCGCTCCAGCAGCAGCGCCACGGCCCCGAACATGCGCGCCTGCTCGGCATCGGCCACACGGTTGTCCAGCGCATCGATCTCCTGCCACAGGGTGGTCAGGCCGAAGACATCGCGTGCGATCAGGCAGGCGCGCACGATATCGGCCGGGCGTGCGTCGGTCTCTTCCATGATCCGGTGCACGAAGGTGGCGCCGATGCGATTGACCAGCATATTGGTCAGGTGCGTCGACAGGATCTCGCGTCGCAGCGGGTGGCGCTGCATCGCGTCGGCGTAACGCTGGCGCAGCGGAACCGGGAAATAGTCCGACAGCAGTCCGGCAACCAGCGCGTCTTCCGGCACGTCGGAGGCCAGCAGTTCGTCGTACAGCCACATCTTGCTGTAGGCAAGCAGCACCGCACGTTCGGGCGATGCGAGGCCTTCATCGGCCAGCTTGCGCTCGGCGATTTCCTCCTCCGAAGGCAGGAACTCCAGCGGGCGGTTGAGCCGCCCGGCGCGCTCCAGCCAGCGCACCAGGCGCGCCTCGCCGTCGAGCAGCGCGGGGCTGCTGCGCCCGGCCACGGACAGTGCCTGGGTCTGGTAGTAGTTGTCCTGCAGCACCAGCAGGCCGACCTCGTCGGTCATCTCGGCCAGCAGCTTGTTGCGCTGCTTCTCGGTCATTTCGCCGTCGGCAACCACCAGTCCGAGCAGGATCTTGATATTGACCTCGTGGTCCGAGCAATCCACCCCGGCCGAGTTGTCGATGGCATCGGTGTTGATGCGACCGCCGTTGCGCGCGAACTCGATGCGGCCCAGCTGGGTGAAGCCGAGGTTGCCGCCTTCGCCGACCACCTTGCAGCGCAGGTCGTTGCCATTGACGCGCACCGCGTCGTTGGTGCGGTCGCCGGCCTGCAGGTGGGTTTCCTGGCTGGACTTGACGTAGGTGCCGATGCCGCCGTTGTAGAGCAGGTCGACCGGCGCCATCAGGATGGCGTGGATCAGCTCGGCCGGCGACAGTGTGGCTGCCGTGACCCCCAGCACTGCCTGCACCTGCGGCGACAGCGGGATGGTCTTGGCGCTGCGCGGATAGATGCCGCCGCCGGCGGAGATCAGCGTGGCGTCGTAGTCGGCCCAGCTGGAGCGGGGCAGGCCGAACAGCCGCGTGCGTTCCTGCAGGCTCCTTGCCGTGTCCGGGTCGGGATCGAGGAAGATATGCCGGTGGTCGAAAGCCGCCACCAGCCGGATATGCGGCGACAGCAGCATGCCGTTGCCGAACACGTCGCCCGACATGTCGCCGATGCCGGCCACGGTGAAGTCCGTGGTCTGGATATCGACACCCATCTCGCGGAAATGCCGTTTGACCGATTCCCACGCACCGCGCGCGGTAATGCCCATCTTCTTGTGGTCATATCCGACCGAGCCCCCGGACGCAAAGGCATCGCCCAGCCAGAAGCCGTATTCGGCCGAGATCGCGTTGGCGAAATCGGAGAACGTCGCGGTGCCCTTGTCGGCTGCGACCACCAGGTAGGGGTCGTTGTCGTCGTGGCGCACCACCTCGGGAGGCGGCACCAGCTGGCCGCCGACGAGGTTGTCGGTCAGGTCCAGCAGCCCGCGCAGGAAGGTCTGGTAGCAGGCAATGCCCTCCTGCAGGAAAGCATCGCGGTCGGTGGGCGGGGGCGGGCGCTTGACCACGAAGCCGCCCTTGGAGCCCACGGGCACGATCACCGTGTTCTTGACCATCTGCGCCTTCATCAGTCCCAGCACTTCCGTGCGGAAGTCCTCGCGCCGGTCTGACCAGCGCAGTCCGCCGCGGGCCACGCGCCCGCCGCGCAGGTGCACGCCCTCAACGCGCGGCGAGTAGACCCAGATCTCGAACATCGGGCGCGGCTCGGGCAGGCCGGGGACCAGCGCGGGATTGAACTTGAACGACACATACGGGCGCGGCTGGCCTTCCTCGCCACGGTGGAAATAGTTGGTGCGCACGGTGGCGTTGATCACGCCCAGGAAGAGCCGCAGGATGCGGTCCTCGTCCAGGTTGGGCACCTTGTCCAGCGCCGCGCCGATATCGGCCAGCAGCTTGTCGCAGCGCGCCTGGCGAGCGGTGTCGGTGGCGACCTCGCTGAAGGTGTCGAAGCGCGCAACGAACAGGCCGACCAGCATGGCGGCAATGGCCGCGTTGCCGGTCAGTGCGCGCTCGATATAGGCGTCGCTGAAGGTCGAGCCGACCTGGCGCAGGTAGCGAGCATAGGCGCGCAGGATGGTGACGTCGCGCGCGGCCAGCTCGGCGCGCAGCACCAGGCGGTTGAAGTCGTCGTTCTCGATCTCGCCGTGCCAGGCGCGCGCGAAGGCATCCTCGAACAATGCCTTGACGCGCGCGATATCGAATTCCGCCGCGCCGCCGCTGTCCGCAATCTCCAGCCCGAAGTCGTGCACCCATACCGGCGTGCCGCTGTCGGGTTCGATCAGGTAGGGGCGCTCTTCATCCACGCGCACGCCCAGGTGCTCCAGCATGGGCAGGCTGTGCGACAGCGCGATCGGCTCGCCGGCACGGTACACCTTGAAGCGGAACACCCCCGGCGCGGCCTCGATCGGCCGGTACAGGTTCATCGCCATGCCGTTGCCGCGCAGCGCGTGCTCCATCAGCTCGATATCGCGCACCGCGGTGCGGGCCGGATAGTCCTCACGGTAGCCGGCGGGGAACGAGCCGCCATAGCGCTGCAGCAGCCGGTTGCCTTGCTCTTCGCCATGGCTTTCATGCAAGGCTTCGGCGAGATCGTCCTGCCAGCGGCGGCTGGCGTGCACGATGCGCGCCTCCAGCTCGCGCGTATCAACGTGCGGCATGGTGCCGGGCTCGCCGCGCACGGTCAGCTGGATGCGCGCCAGCGGCGACTCGGACAGCAGCGGCGTGAACTCGCAGCTGGTGCCGTGGAAGGCCGCGGTCAGCAGCTTCTGGATCTTCTGGCGCAGGTCGGTGTTGTACTTGTCGCGCGGCACGAACACCAGGCACGAGACAAAGCGGTCGAAGCGGTCGCGCCGTACAAAGAGCCGGGTGCGCTGGTGTTCCTGCAGCCGCAGGATGCCGGTGGTGATATCGAACAGTTCATCCTCGGTGGCCTGGAACAGTTCATCGCGCGGGTATTGCTCAAGGATGGTCACCATCGACTTGTACAGGTGCCCCTTGGCGAGGAAGCCCGCGCGCGCCAGGATATTGGCGCACTTGAGCCGCACCAGCGGGATTTCCGCGATCGGCGCCATGTAGGCAGTCGAGGTGTACAGGCCGACAAAGCGCCGCTCGCCGAACAGCTGCCCCTTGTCATCGAGCAGCTTGACGCCGACATAGTCGAGATAGCCCGGCCGGTGCACGGTGGCGCGCGAGTTGGCCTTGGTCAGGAAGATCGGCGAAGCCCCTTCGATGATCGCGGTGGCCGCGGCGGGCAGCAGCGTGAGGTCTTCGGTATCGGGCTCGCGCAGGCTTTCGCGCAGGATGCCCGCGCCCGAGCCCGGCACGCCCCGCAGGAAGTAGCGCCCGTCCTGCGACACCAGCTGGTAGTCACGCTGGCCGAGGAAGGTGAAGTGGTCATCCATCATCCAGTCCAGGAAGGCGCGCGCTTCGGCGCTTTCCGGCGCGGCCGCGTCGGGCGCCTGCGCCATGGCGCTGATGGTGGTCTGGGTGATGTCGCACATCTTCGGCCAGTCTTCCACCGCCGCGCGCACGTCGACCAGCACCTGCGCAATGCAGCTGCGTAGCGCCTCCAGCCGCGCGGCCTCGCCGCTGCGGTCGATCTCGAAGTGGATAAAGGACTCCAGGCGCGAGCTGTCCCCGGCTTCGCCGGCGCCGCCCTTGGCGATCCGCTCGATGCCGCCGCGCGCGTCGCGCCAGACCCGGAACACGGGATGGATCGCCGAGTGCAGCGCCAGTCCCTGCCGGTTGATCTCCACCGTCACCGAGTCGACCAGGAAGGGCATGTCGTCATTGACGATCTCGACCACGGTGTGGTCCGAGTGCCAGCCGTGCTCTTCCAGGTTGGGGTTGTAGACGCGGATGCGCGCATTGCCGGGCGTGAATTTCTGTGCGGTCTGCCAGTGCGCCATCACGGCGCCGTAGAGATCGTCGACGTCGTGCTGGAGCAAGTCTTCGGCGTCGGCCTGGTCGTAGTAGTGCAGCAGGAAGGGCTCGACCACGGCGAACATCGCCGCCGGCAGCCGCTCGCGCGCGAAGCTGGACAGTTCGTCCAGCAGGTGCGCGACCTTGTCTTCGTTCTCCTGCGGCATGATCCCTCCTCGCGGTGTCGATGGGCGGCCCGCAGCATGTGCCGGGGCATGCTCATACTTTAGGAAAAAACCGCATGCCCGGCGCAAGAAAAGTGGCGGGTATGAGGATGACGCGTGAAGAAAAGGGTCGGCTCCCGCTGCTGCCCGCGGGAGCGGCTTGCGCGGCGCTCAGAGGCGCGTGGCGGCGAGGGTGGGGCAGGTGGTGGGGCGGTGGGCGACCGGCGGCAGGCCGGGGCAATGCGGGGGCGCGGCAGCTGTCTCCTGCCGGGCGGCTTGGGTGCCCGCGCGAACCTGGCGCGTGGTGTGGTCGCTCAGCGTGGTCTTCATCCGCTCCAGCAGGGAGCCCAGCGCAACACGCTCTTGCGAACTGAACGCCGCCACTGACACGCTGTGCAGCGCGCTGAGGGCCTGCGCGGTGCGCTGCAGCCGGCTGGCTGCGCTATCTGCAATGCGGGGCGCCTGGGTGTCTGCGTACTCGATCCAGCCGTCGCGCTGCAGTTCATCCAGCATCGTCTCGGAACGCGCGACATCGATCGGCATCGGGCCGGTCAAGGGCGAGCCGCGCACGAAGGCATCCTGGCGGATGGCCCGCAACAGAAGCCACTGGGCGTAGTTCAGGCCAGAGGCGCACAGCGTCTGTTCCAACGCACTTTGCCAGGCGGTTACGGCATCAACCAGGGCAAGGACAACCGGCTCGCTGGGTTCGAGGGGTCTTGGCTGCATGAATGGCGTCTCCTGTTTTGGTTTGCCGCCACTGCGATGCGCTGGCATCCGTCTCACAGATACCAGGGGCCGGAGCATGGCCGGCCCGGGCGGCACGGACGCCGCAACCTCTCTGGCGGGGCACGGTCGACCGATGGGGCAGACACTACCAGAATCCTTTGCCGGCAATGTGACAGCGAGGGAATGCCCTGTGGCATCACAGGGACATAGTGGCCCGCACGTCTCCCAGCATTCTTTTAGCTATGAATAAAGCGACTGGATACTATGATTTTAAATCACAGCCAGAATGTATGCGGCTGGCTACACTGCCTGCCGGAGACCCCCGCCAACGAGCCTTCAGGCCAGCACGGGGCGCGCGGCGCGGGCACGGGCCCGGCCGCCAGACCGGAGATAAGGATGTACAAGGAACGCATTCGCCTGGCCAGGCTGCACGACAAGGTTGTCTCGGCCGACGAAGCCGCCGCGCTGATCCGCGACGGCATGACGGTAGGCATGAGCGGCTTCACGCGCGCGGGCGACTGCAAGGAAGTCCCGTTTGCGCTGGCGCGGCGGGCGGCAACCGAGCCACTGCGCATCACCCTGATGACCGGCGCCTCGCTGGGCAACGATATCGACCGGGTACTGGCAGAGGCCGACGTGATTGCGCGCCGCCTGCCGTTTCAGTCTGACGCCACGCTGCGCCGCAAGATCAACGCCGGCGAAGTGATGTTCATCGACCAGCACCTGTCCGAGACCGTGGAGCAACTGCGCTCCGGCCAGATCGCGCCGGTGGACGTTGCGGTGGTGGAAGCGGTGGCGATCACCGAGCAGGGCGGCATCATCCCCAGCACCTCGGTCGGCAACTCGGCCAGCTTCGCCATGCTGGCGCGCAAGGTGATCGTCGAGATCAACCTGAACATGCCGCTGGAGCTGGAAGGGCTGCACGACATCTACTTCCCGGTGCAGCGTCCCTACCGCCAGCCGATCCCGCTGATCGCGCCCGAGCAGCGCATTGGCCTGCCGTATATCCCCATCGATCCCGAGAAGATCGCGGCCATCGTCATCACCGCCAAGGACGACAGCCCGTCCAACGCGCTGCCGCCGGATGCCGATACGCGCAATATCGCCGGCCATCTCAACGATTTCCTGCTGCGCGAAGTCCGCGCCGGCAGGCTCTCGCCCTCGCTGCAGCCGCTGCAGGCGGGCATTGGCACCATTGCAAACGCGGTGTTGCACGGCATGGTCGATTCACCGTTCCGCGACCTGCAGATGTATTCCGAGGTGCTGCAGGACAGCACCATCGAACTTCTGGATGCGGGGCGCCTGGCGTTTGCCTCGGCCTCTTCGGTGACGCTGACGCGCGAGGTGTACCAGCGCTTCCTGTCGAACCTGGACCGCTATCGCTCGCGCCTGGTGCTGCGTCCGCAGGAGATCAGCAACCATCCGGAGATCCTGCGCCGGCTCGGGCTGATCACCATCAATACGGCGCTGGAGTGCGACATCTACGGCAACGTCAACTCCACGCATGTGGGGGGCACGCACATGATGAACGGCATCGGCGGCTCCGGGGATTTTGCGCGCAATGCGCACCTGTCGGTATTCGTGACCAAGTCGGTGGCCAAGGGCGGCGATATCTCCAGCATCGTGCCGATGGTGGCGCACGTGGACCATACCGAGCACGACGTCGACATCATCGTCACCGAGCACGGCCTGGCCGACTTGCGCGGCCTGGCGCCGCGCGAACGCGCGCGCACGCTCATCGCCAACTGTGCCGACCCGCAATACCGCGAGCTGCTGGGCGACTACTTCCGGCGCGCCAGCGCCCATGGTGGCCAGACCCCGCACCTGCTGGAAGAGGCGCTGTCCTGGCATGTCGGCTTCCGCGACCGCGGCACCATGCAGCCCGCGCACCCGGCCCAGGCGATGGCAGCCTGAGCGCTGCCTCCGCCAGAAAGCAAAACAGCCCGCGCAAGCGGGCTGTCTGCCTTGGTGCCGCCGGTTGGCGGCGGGGCAGGCTTACTGCGCCTTGCCGCCCTGGCTGGCGGGTGCCTTGGCGCCGTCGGTATACGGATCAGCCTTGCCGGCCTTGGCGCCGTCGGTGTACGGATCGAACTTGCCGGCCTTGGCGCCATCCGTGTTCGGATCGAACTTCTTGCCCGAGTTGGTCAGGTCCGACTTGGTCGATTGCTTGGCGCCATCGGTGTACGGGTCGAACTTGCCGGACTTGGCCGGGTTCTGGTTCGGGCTGGCTTTCTTGGTGTGGCTGCCACCGTAGAGATCGCCGCCGTCAGTGTAGTTCTTCTGCGCATAGACCTGCGTCGCGCCCAGCGCGGCCAGTGCTGCAACGATCAGGGTCGAAACGGTCTTCTTCAGCATCTTGCTTATCCTCGCGATTGACGGTCGCGCAGCGCCTGCGCGAATCCGGTTTTAGGGCCGAGCTTGGCCGGTGACGGCCGGGCACATATGGCGGAACACCCGGTAAATGTACCGAGTCAGCGCTTGTCCGCAAAGTGAAAATTTCTTTTACAAGTATTGAACACCCATGGCGTTGCCTGCGTACTGCGCCGGATCAAATGCAACGCTCTTTAGATAGATGTGGGTGCCCCATGGCCCATTTTCAACGGCCAGCCATAAAAAAACGGCTGCCAGGTGGCAGCCGGTCATGACCCTCGCGGGACGGTTTCGCCGTCCGGTTATTCCAGTGTGATGTTCTGGTCGCGTGCGATCTTCTTGCGCAGGTCCAGTTCGCGCTTGATTTGGGCGGCGTACTGCGCCGGGGTGTTGCCGTCGGTGTAGGCACCGCTGTCGGCCAGGCGGCGCTTGACGTTCGGGTCCTGCAGCGCCTTGACCGCGGCATCATGCACGCGCGTGATGATTGCCGCCGGCGTGCCGGCCGGGGCCACCAGGCCGTACCAGGCCATGTTGTTCATGTCCTTCATGCCGGCTTCGGCAAAGGTCGGCACGTCAGGCAGGCCCTCGACCCGCTTGGGCGCCGCCACTGCCAGCGCGCGCAGCTTGCCGGCCTGGATATGCGGCATCGACGACGGCAGGTTGTCGAACTGCGCGTTGACCTGGCCGGCCAGCGTGTCATTCAGCGCAGGGCCCGATCCGCGGTAGGGGATATGGACCATGTCGGTCTTGGTGATGTCCTTGAACAGCTCGCCGTCCAGATGCGAAATGCTGCCCTTGCCGGCCGAGGCGTAGCTGTACTTGCCGGGGTTGGCCTTCAGCATCGCGACGAATTCCTTCAGGGTCTTGGCCGGCACCTTCGGATTGACCGTCAGCACGTTCGGCACGTTGACCAGGTTGGTGATCGGCGCGAAGTCCTTGAGCGGGTCGTACGGGTTCTTGGGGTTGGTGGCGGGGTTGGTCGCCATCGTGCTGACGGTGGCGATGCCCAGCGTGTAGCCGTCCGGGGCGGACTTGGCGAGCGCGTCGGCGCCGATCGCGCCGCCGCCGCCGCCGCGGTTTTCCACCACCACCGGCTGTCCCAGCTCGCGGCCGAGGCCGTCGGAGACCGCGCGCGCGACGATGTCGGTGGTGCCGCCGGCCGCGAACGGAACGATCAGGCGGATCGGCTTGTTGGGGTAGGACTGGGCCTGGGCCAGGCCGGCGTGGGCCAGGCCAAGGGCGGCGATGCAGGTGGCTGCGCCGGCGTTGATAACTGCTTTCAAGGAGTGCCTCCGTTCTTCTTTCACTGATTTGCCAGGCGGGCTGCAGGCGTTTCTTCGGGCGCGACCTTTCGTCTGCGCCCCGCGCTGTCACGGATCCCCGCGCTGGCATGACCAGGCCGTGCCGGGATGCGGCGACGGCCGGCACCTTGCGATAGTTCCGCGATACGGAACCATGTTCCACAATGTGCGCGGATGCGATTCAACCGGGAAAGCGGGCGCAGGGGAATTGGTGAGAACCCGCGTATCAAGAAAGCGGCAGCCATGCCGACCGCGCGCAGAAGCCGGGCGGCGGAAATGAAAAAAGCCGGAAGCAACGCTTCCGGCTTTTCCTGAATTCGCTGGTGGGGCGTGAGTGACTCGAACACTCGACCTACGGATTAAGAGTCCGCTGCTCTACCAACTGAGCTAACGCCCCAACGAAGAAAAAGATTGTAGCAAGGTATCGGATAAGACGCAATAGCCTTCGCGCAATTTCTGCGAGCCAGGCTGCACTGGCCGCTACAATGCCAGGCCACCGCGCGCATCCCGCGCGGTGGTTCCGATCCACCAGCTTGCCCAGCCCATGCATGCCAGAGTCCTGCGCTATCTCGACGAGGTCGTCCGCCGCGGTTCGATCCGCAAGGCGGCCGAGCACCTGCATGTGGCGCCGACCGCGGTCAACCGCCAGATCCTGGATCTGGAGGCGGAACTGGGCGCGCCGCTGTTCGAGCGCATCAACAAGCGGCTGCGGCTGACGCCGCTGGGCGAGATGGTGCTGGCCCACGTGCGCCAGACGCTGCGCGAGCACGACGCGCTGCGCGAGCGCATCGAGGACTTCAAAGGCGCGCGCCGCGGCGAGGTCACCGTGGCGGTCACGGCCGGCCTGGCGGGCTCGCTGATGCCGTCGCTGGTGCATGACTTCCGCCAGCGCTATCCGGGCATCGTGGTGCGCGTCGCCGACCTGCCGGTGGCCGACATTATCGCGGCGGTGGAGCAGGGCGACGCCGACCTGGGCCTTGGCTATGACCTGCCTGAGCTGCCTGCCTTCCGCGCGCTGGCCACCAGCGACTGGCAGATCGGCGCGGTGGTGCCGCCGGGCCATGCGCTGGCGGCCCGGCAATCGGCGCTGCTGAGCGAATGCGTCGGCTATCCGCTGATCCTGCCGGCGCCCTCGCTATCGATCCGCGCCATCCTTGACGCGGCCTTTGCCCGCAATGCAATCGAGGTCTCGCCGGTGGCGGAGTCCACCTCGACCGCGCTGATCCGGCAACTGGTGATGCTGGGCACCGGCATCGCGCTGCTGAACCCGCTCGATGTGATGGAAGAGCGCGCCCGCCAGGCGCTGGTCTATGTGCCGCTGCGCGACCGCCACCTGCAGGGCCAGACGCTGACACTGGTGGCGCGCGCCCGTGGCCCGCTCAGCGCCGCAGCCGAGCTGATGGCCGAGCGCATCGGCGACGCGCTGGCGGTGTTGTTCGCGCAGGCGCGCTGAGCAACAGGGTGCCGCAGGTGTCCACTTTTTGTGGACAGGTTGATCGGAATTCTGCGCTTGGGGGATGGCACCTCGCCGCCGTAGACTGGCGGCCATCCAGTCCCCCAATTCGCTTTGCAGAAGGAATTCCGCCATGACCCTGATTGCCCTGAACGCCGACGTGCTGGTCACCATGGACGCGCAACGCCGCGAGATCCGCGACGGCGCCCTGGTTGCCGAAGGCCCCGCCGTGCAGTGGGTCGGCCCCACCTCGGAACTGCCGCCGCAGTACCGGCGCATGGTCGATGACGGCAGCGCGCAGGTGCTCGACATGCGCGGCCGCGTGGTCACGCCCGGGCTGGTCAACACCCACCACCACATGTACCAGTGCCTGACGCGCGCGGTGCCGGCGGCGCAGGATGCCGAGCTGTTCTCGTGGCTGACCAACCTGTACATGCTGTGGTCGCACCTGACGCCGGAAATGATCGCGGTGTCGACCAAGACCGCGATAGCCGAGTTGATGCTGTCGGGCTGCACCACCACCAGCGACCACCTCTACCTGTTCCCGAACGGCTCGCGCCTGGATGACTCGATTGCCGCGGCGCAGGAGATGGGCATGCGCTTCCACGCCGCGCGCGGCTCGATGAGCGTGGGCCGCAGCAAGGGCGGCCTGCCGCCGGATGTGGTGGTGGAAGAGGAAGCCGCCATCCTGCGCGACAGCCAGCGGCTGGTGGAGCAGTACCACGACAGTGCGCGCCACGCGATGCTGCGCGTGGTGCTGGCGCCGTGCTCGCCGTTTTCGGTGTCGCGCGACCTGATGCGCGAGTCGGCCAACATGGCGCGGCACTATGGCGTGTCGCTGCACACGCACCTTGCCGAGAACGACAACGACATTGCCTACTCGCGTGAGAGATTCGGCCTGACGCCGGCCCAGTATGCCGAGGACCTGGGCTGGGTCGGCCACGATGTGTGGCATGCGCACTGCGTCAAGCTGGACGACGAGGGCATCGCACTGTTTGCCCGCACCGGGACCGGCGTGGCGCATTGTCCGTGCTCGAACATGCGGCTGGCGTCCGGCATTGCGCCGGTGCGCGCCATGCGCGATGCCGGCGTGCCGGTGGGCCTGGGCGTGGACGGCAGCGCCTCGAACGACGGCGCGCATATGCTGGGCGAGGCGCGCCAGGCCATGCTGCTGCAGCGCGTTGGCTACGGGCCGGCCGCAATGAGCGCGCGCGAGGCGCTGGAGATTGCCACGCTGGGTGGCGCGCGCGTGCTCAACCGCGACGATATCGGCGCGCTGGCGCCGGGCATGTCGGCGGATTTTGTCGCCTTCGACATGTCGCAGGTCGGCTTTGCCGGCGCTGGCCATGACCCGGTGGCGGCGCTGGTGTTCTGCACGCCGGCCAACGTCGCGGCGAGCGTGATCAACGGCAGGGAAGTGGTGCGCGACGGTGCACTGCTGACGGCCGACCTGCCCAACGTACTGCTGCGTCATCGCGCGCTGGCGCGTACGCTGTTCGAGCGGGCCAGCCAGGGCGCCTGATGCAGGGACCGCCGTGGCGTGGGCATGTGCCTGTGCCACAGCAGATTAGCCAATCAAGCAAGCGCACAAAGCAAAAGGCCGGAAGCATTGCTGCTTCCGGCCTTTCTGTATTCGGTGGTGGGGCGTGAGTGACTCGAACACTCGACCTACGGATTAAGAGTCCGCTGCTCTACCAACTGAGCTAACGCCCCAACGAAGAACGAGATTCTAGCATGATTTTCGGCGCTGTCAAATGTTTGATGCACTTGCCGGAACACCCCCCGTCGTTGTGACCGGGAGCCACACATACGCGCGGATGGAACTCAAAGACGGCCGCGATGGTCTTCGCAATGAGCGCATTCGCATGGGCTCTATCCATACGATTTTGCCGGAGCCATGTTAGGATGTTTCTCCACTTGCATATGGAGGGCTGCACCGATGGAAATCAAATTCCAAGAGCAAGAGCGCTACGACATCAATAATGAAGGCTTGCTGTTCCAGGCACTTGTCAATGGCGAGAAGGTGACTTGCGTGGTGACACGCGAAGCACTGTGGGAAGGCTTCAGTGCCGACCAGGTACTGTCGCTGGAAGAGGCATTCCGTGCCGGTCGCGAAACCATCGAACGCGCCGCCGTGGTGCTGATCGAGCAGGGCGCGCCCCAGCCAATCGTCGTCAAGCGCGCCCACGTGGCGCCGATCTGATGCGGATGGATGCCCCGGCCAGCCCCCGGCATGCCGCGGGCGCCCATCTGTTGTCAGGTTCCCAGACGTAGGGCCGTCCGGCCTTGCGTGCCAAGCCGGCAACGCCGGCACAGGCAATCTCCCGGTTTTCCCGTTTCAGTTTCCTGGTTTTCCTGCAGCCGTATTGTGGCTTGAACGCTGGTGTGCGGCCGCCGCTCATGCCGACGCGCCGGTGCTTCAGTTCATTGTGCTGCCGGGGCCGCGGCGCCAGGCCGTGACGCGCACTCTTCAAAGATCCGCACGGTGCATTGCGCGCAGATGTCCGGCGAAAGCTGCTCGACGATCGTGTGCAGCGCCTGCCGCTTGGTCGGGAAGATATGGTCGGCCCCGAGCTTGTTGGTAAAGCCGGTCTGCGCCCAGGTCTGCAGCACCTGCGTGCGCGGGCGGTGGAAGTACAGATCGCCGCCCAGCGCGCGCCGTTCGGCGAGCTCGTTTTCCCACATCTCGGCACCGGCCAGGTCGATGAAGTTCATGCTCTTGGTCATCGCCAGCAGGTGCGTCTGGCCGGCGTTGACCGTGCGCAACCAGTGCAGGCGATCCGTCACGTACTGCACGGCGCCGAAGTAGATCGCGCCTTCCATGCGCAGCAGTTTCAGTTGCGGGCATTCCGGCTGCGGGCGGCGCAGTTCGTCCAGCGGCGTGAAGCGCCGGCCGGGATCGTCGGCGTCGGGCACCAGGCTGCGCACGGCAGGCCGCGACGTGCGGTACAGGTAGGCCACCAGCGACAGCACGGTGCCGAGCAGCACCGCCATCTCCAGCCGGATCACCAGCGTGGCGGCGAAGGTGCCGATGGAAATGGCGAATTCCGTGCGGCTGAGCGTGAAGATGCGGCGCAGCCGCGCGGTGTCGAGCAGGCCCCACGCCACCAGCAGCAGCATCGCGGCGATCGCCGCCATCGGGATCTGTGCCAGCAGCGGGGAGCTGACGGCCACCAGCGCCACCAGCCACAGCGCCGAGAACACGCTGGCCAGCGGCGTGCGCGCGCCGGCTTCGAAGTTCGGCACCGAGCGGTTGAGCGAGCCGCACGAGATATAGCCAGAGAAGAAGCCGCCCGCGATATTGGACAGACCCTGGCCAATGAACTCGCGGTTGGCGTCGATATGCTGGCCCGAGCGCAGCGCCACCGCCTTGGCGATCGAGATCGACTGGCCCAGCGCGACGATGGTCAGCGCCGAGGCAATGCCAAGCAGGTCGGGCAGCTTGCGCCAGTCGACATCGGGAAGGTGGAAGCGCGGCATCGCCGACGGGATCGGCCCGACCACGTTGACATGGTGGGCGCCACCCGCGCCGGACTGGTTCAGCAGCAGCGCCACGCCATAGCCGGCCAGCAGCCCCAGCAACATGAACGGCAGCCGCCGCCACAGCCGCTTGCACAGCAGCGTCACCACCAGCGTGACCGCGCCTACGGTGGCCGCGCCCCAGTTGATGGTGTCGATGTTCTCGAACAGGTGGCGCAGCACGCCGAACGCACTGGTGCCGGTCGGCACCGCCAGCCCGAACAGGTCCTTGAGCGCATACAGGCCGATCAGCGTCGCGGCGCCGCAGGTGAAGCCGAGCAGCACCGACGGCGAGATAAAGTTGGCCAGCGTGCCGAGCCGCAACGTCCCCACGGCGAGCTGGATCACGCCCACCACGATGGTGACCGCCAGCGCCAGCCCGATATAGGCCGGGCTGCCGGCAAACGCAAGCGGGCTCAGCATCGCGAACAATGCCAGCGAATTGGCGTTGGTCGGCCCCGACATCACGTGCCAGCTCGAACCGAACAGCGCCGCCACGATGCACGGCACCACCGCGCTGTAGATGCCGTATTGCGGCGGCAGGCCGGCCAGCGTGGCGAAGGCCACGCCCTGCGGCAGCACCAGCACGGCGCCGAGCAGGCCGGCCACCAGGTCGGTGCGCAGCGTGGTCTTGTCGACGCGCTGGCTCCATGGGAACAGGCGCGGCAGGAGTGATCCGGGATGGGACGCGGGCATTGGCAATGAAGGAGCAGGCTTAGCCGGCCTCGCCGCCGCGCCCGGGCGGTGGCGAGGCAACGGATTCGGGCGAGGTGGATTCGGGCAGGTTCGGCTGCGGCGCCAGGCCGGCCAGCATGGCGTCGAGCGCGCGGTAGACCTCGGTCAGACGCTCGGGGCCGAGCCGCTGCGCCAGCTCCTGGTAGCGTGCATCGACCAGCGGCTCCATTTGCATGATGATGGCGCGCGCCGACGGCGTCAGGCTGACCAGCTGGCGGCGCTGGTCGGTGGCAGAGCGGGTCCGTTCGACCAGCCCGGCGTCTTCCATGCCGCACAGCATGCGGGTCAGGCTGGGGCTCAGGATCAGGCAGGCATCGGCCAGCTGGTTCGGCTCCATCGGCTCGTGCTCGTTGAGCGTGCGCATCACGCGCCATTGCTGCTCGGTGATGCCGAACTGCCGCAAGATCGGGCGAAAGCCGGCCAGCAATGTCTCGCGCGCTTGCAGCAGCAGGTGAGGAAGGTTGCGGTGGCGGAACATGGCCTGGCTGGTGTGGCTCATGCCCGCAGTGTAGCGGGCGCGGCGCCGCGCGGCGAGCGGGGCTTGTCCGGACTTGCCTGAACCTGCGCGCGGCGCCAGCGGCGCGTTCAGCCGCAGCTGAGTGTGGCCACCACCGGCGTGTGGTCCGACGGCTGCTCCCACGTGCGCGGCACGCGGTCGATCACGCAGGCGCTGCAGCCGCTGGTCAATGCCGGCGACAGCAGGATGTGGTCAATGCGCAGGCCCGCATTGCGGCGGAATGCCATCATGCGGTAGTCCCACCACGAGAAGGCCTTCTCGGGCTGCTCGAACTGGCGGAACGCATCCGCCAGGCCGAGTTCCACCAGGGCGGCGAATGCAGCGCGCTCCTGTGGCGAGACCAGGTTCTGGCCTTCCCATTTCTTGGGGTCGTGCACGTCGCGGTCTTCCGGCGCGATATTGAAGTCGCCCAGCAGCGCCAGCTTCGGGTAGCGCTTCATCTCTTCGCGCAGCCAGGCCGTCATCGCATCCAGCCACTTGAGCTTGTAGACGAACTTGTCCGAGTCCAGCGCCTGCCCGTTGGGAAAGTAGGCGCAGACCAGCCGCACGTCGCCGTACGTGGCCGCGATCACGCGCTGCTGCGCGTCCTCGAAGCCGGGGATGTTGCGCACCACGTCGGCGGGGCCGGGCATGCTGTCGTCGCGGGCGAGGATGGCCACGCCGTTGTATGTCTTCTGCCCGGTGTAGATGCTGTGGAAGCCCGCGTTCTCCAGCTCGGCCAGCGGGTACTTGTCGTCCGGCAGCTTCAGTTCCTGCAGGCACAGCGCGTCGATCGGCGCGCCGGCCTGGTCCTGCTCGGCCAGCCATTGCAGCACCTGCGGCAGGCGCACCTTGAGCGAGTTGACGTTCCAGCTGGCAATGCGAAGCGGGCCGCTGGCGGGCAGGGCGGCGGCGCTCATGCTGCCATCCCGCCGTGGCGCAGCAGCGCGTCGATCTGCGGCGCGCGGCCGCGGAATGCGACAAACGAGTCCATCGCCGGACGGCTGCCGCCGACCGACAGGATCTCGCGCTGGTAGCGCGCACCGGTCTCGCTGTCGAGCACGCTGCCCGACAGCTGCGCGGCCTCTTCGAACGCTGCGTACACGTCGGCCGACAGCACCTCGGCCCACTTGTAGCTGTAGTAGCCCGCCGCATAGCCGCCGGCGAAGATATGGCTGAAGGTGTTCGGCCAGCGCGACAGCGGATGCTGCGGCACCACGTGCACGCGGTCGTTGATCTGGCGCGACAGGTCCAGCACCGAGGTGGCGCCGGCCGGGTCGAAGTCGGTGTGCAGGTGCATGTCGAACGACGAGAACACGATCTGGCGCAGTGTCATCATGCCGTTCTGGAAGTTCTTGGCCGCCAGCATGCGGTCAAACAGCGCGCGCGGCAGCGGCGCGCCGGTGTCGATGTGCTGCGTCATGCCGGTCAGCACCTCATACTCCCAGCAGAAATTCTCCATGAACTGCGACGGCAGTTCCACCGCATCCCATTCCACGCCGTTGATGCCCGACACGCCCAGCTCGCCCACCTGCGTCAGCATGTGGTGCAGGCCATGGCCGAACTCATGGAACAGGGTGATCACTTCATCGTGCGTGAACAGCGCGGGCTTGCCGCCCACCGGCGCGGAGAAGTTGCAGGTCAGGTAGGCCACCGGCGTCTGCACGCCGCCTTGCTCCAGCACCTTGCGGCCGCGCGCGTCGTCCATCCAGGCGCCGCCGCGCTTGCCTTCGCGCGCGTACAGGTCGATGTAGAACTGGGCCAGCAGCGTGCCGTCGGCGGTGGTGACGCGGAAGAAGCGTGCGTCCTTGTGCCAGGTCTGCGCCTGCTCGGGCTCGATGCGCACCGAGAACAGCTTCTGCACCACGCCGAACAGGCCCTCGAGCACCTTCGCCTCTGGGAAGTACTGCTTGACCTCTTGCTCGGAGAACGCATAGCGCTGCTGGCGCAGCTTCTCCGAGGCATAGGCGACATCCCACGGAGCCAGTTCAGGCAGCCCCAGCTCTGCTGCGGCGAAGGCCTTCATCTCGGCCCAGTCCTTCTCGGCATAGGGGCGCGCCTTGACGGCGAGCTCGTCGAGGAACTTCAACACCTCGGCCGGCGATTCGGCCATCTTCGGCACCAGCGAGACTTCGCCGTAGCACTGGTAGCCGAGCATCTGCGCCTCTTCGCGGCGCAGGGCCAGCTGCTCGCGCATATTGGCGGTGTTGTCCCAGTCGGCCTGGCCCTGGCCATGCTGCGGGCCCAGTTCCGAGGCGCGCGTGACGTTGGCTTCGTACAGGGTCTGGCGCAGCGCGCGGTCGTCCGCGTACTGCAGCACCGGGAAGTAGGACGGAAAGTGCAGGGTGAATTTCCAGCCGGCCTTGCCATCCTTCTCTGCGGCATGGCGGGCGGCTTCCTTGGCGTCGTCGGGCAGGCCGGACAGGCGGGCCTCGTCCTCGACATGCAGCGCGTAGGCGTTGGTGGCATCCAGCACGTGGTCGGAGAAGGCCTTGGACAGCTGGGCCTGCTGCTCCTGGATCTCGGCGAAGCGCGGCTTCTTGTCCTCAGGCAGCTCGGCACCGCCCAGGCGGAAGCCGCGCAGTTCGTTTTCGATCAGCTGGTGGCGCGCCGCGCTCATGCCGGCGAACTCCGGGCTGGCGGCCAGCGCCTTGTACTTGTCGTACAGCGCCAGGCTCTGGCCGAGCGAGGACCAGAACTCGGTCATGCGCGGCAGGTTCTCGGCGTGCGCGCGGCGCAGTTCGGGCGTATCGGCCACGGCGCTCAGGTGACTGACTACGCCCCAGGCGCGGCCCAGCGGCTCGGTGGCCGCTTCCAGCGCCTGCACGGCGCTGGCCCAGTCGGCGGGCGTGGCCGGATCTTCGGCTCGGGCGACGGCCTGCTGGGCGCGTTCCAGCAGCACGTCCAGCGCCGGGCTGATGTGCTCGGGCCGGATTTCTGCAAAGCGGGGCAGGTCGGAAAAGTCCAGCAGAGGATTGGTAGCGTTGGCGGCTTGGTCCATGGCGTGTTCTCGGTTGGCTGGCCTCGATCGGGCAATATTCCCGCAGATGGGGCCGGGGCGCTGGATTTTCCAGAGCCCCGGGTGGCGTATCGTACGCGCGGCCTCAGCCGGCGGCGCGCTCGGCGGCTTCCAGCGTATTGACCAGCAGCATGGTGATGGTCATCGGCCCGACCCCGCCCGGCACCGGCGTGATGTAGCCGGCGACTTCACGCACGCCGGCAAAGTCGACGTCGCCGCACAGCTTGCCGTTGTCGTCGCGGTTCATGCCCACGTCGATCACCACCGCGCCCGGTTTGACCATGTCGGCGGTGATCAGGTTGCGCTTGCCGACCGCGGCCACCACCACATCCGCGTCGCGGGTGTGGGCGCCGATGTCGCGCGTCTTGCTGTTGCAGATGGTGACGGTGGCGCCGGCCTGCAGCAGCAGCATCGCCATCGGCTTGCCGACAATATTGGAGGCGCCCACCACCACGGCGCGCGCGCCGCGCAGCGGGAACTGGACCGATTCCAGCATCTTCATGCAGCCGTAGGGCGTGCAGGGGCGGAACAGCGGGGCTCCGGTCATCAGCGCACCGGCATTGGCCACGTGGAAGCCGTCGACATCCTTTTCCGGCGCGATGGCTTCAAGCACCTTGTGGCTGTCGATATGCTTGGGCAAGGGCAGCTGCACCAGGATGCCGTGGATGTTGGGGTCCTGGTTTAGTGCCTCGATGCGGGCCAGCAGTTCCGCCTCCGACAGGTCGGCCGGGTAGCGGTCGAGTGAGGAATGGAAGCCGTTGTCCTGGCAGGCCTTGACCTTGTTGCGGACGTAGACCTGGCTGGCCGGGTCCTCGCCGACCAGGATCACGGCCAGGCCGGGCCGGTGACCACGCTCAGTCAGGCGGGCGGCGCGCAGGGCGGCTTCGGAGCGGATTTGTTTGGCAAGGGCGTTGCCGTCGATCAGGTGGGCAGGCATGGAGGCTGGGCGGGTTCGTGGCCGGGAGGTGGAGGTGCCGCCGCGCGCCGGAGCGCGGGTTGGGCTAAAGGCGGAATTATAAAGGTTGCGTGGGGCTTGCCGCACGGAGCTTGACCGGGTGCAAGGGCCGAGCGGGGGCAGCGCTGGTAGCATCGGCCGCATGCACACCGCGCTGCCGTCCCTGCTGTCCCACCCCTTGCTGCTGTTGCTGTCCCTGGCGGCACTGCTGTGGGCGCTGACGCGCCGGCCCTGGCAGCTGTTGCGGCGCAATGCGCTGCAGAACGCCTGGCTGGGTGCGATGGTGCTGGTGGCGCTGCTGTGGACGTTGCGCGCCACGCTGGTCGGCGGGCTGGTGATCCAGCTGCTCGGCGCCACGCTGATGGTGACGCTGTTCGGGCTGCCGCTGGCGCTGCTGTCGCTGTTCGTGGTGGACGTGGTGTCGCTGTTCGGGCTCGAATACCTGGCCGGGCATGGCTGGGCCCAGTTCGACTGGCCCTCGCTGTGGGTGCGCTACGTCTGGCTGGCGCTGCTGCCGGCGCTGATCTCCGCGGCGCTGCAGGCAATGATGCGGCGCCTGCTGCCACGCCATCCGTTCGTTTTTATCCTGGGGCACGGCTATTTCACGGCCGGGCTGGCCGCGCTGGGCGCCAGTGCGGCGGAAGCCGGCTGGCGCCACCTGACGGCGCCGGGCCTGCCATGGAGCGTTGCCGAAACCCTGACGGCAGCCGTCATCCTGGCCTTTGGCGAGGCCTTCCTGACCGGCATGCTGGTGGCGATTTTTGTGGTCTATCGGCCACAATGGGTCGTCACGTTCCGGGACGAGGAATACCTGGACCGCTGACGGGACTGAGGGGATGCAGAGGCGGCGCCGGACGGCGCGCGGAGAGGGCAGCCGGTGCGGCCGCGGGCCGCACCGGGTCAGGCGGAGGCAGGCGCCGGCCGCTCAGCTGTTGCGCGACAGCGCCAGGCGCAGCAGGTCGGCGACGGTGTTGACGTTGAGCTTTTCCATGATGTTGGCGCGGTGCGCCTCCACGGTCTTGATGGAAATGCCCAGGTCGTCGGCGATCTGCTTGTTCAGGCGGCCGGCCACGATGCGCTCCAGCACCTGCTGTTCGCGCGTGGTCAGCTTGCCCAGCAGGTCCTTGGCGGCGCGCTGCTCGCGTGCGGCGGAATGGTCGGTGCGGGCCTTGGTCAGCATGCGCTCGACCAGTGCGCGCAACTCGGACTCGTCGAAGGGCTTTTCGATGAAGTCGATGGCGCCGCGCTTCATCGTCGACACCGCCATCGGCACGTCGCCGTGGCCGGTGATAAAGACGATGGGAATGTCGATCTGCTCGGCCAGCATGCGCTCCTGCAACTCCGGGCCGCTCATGCCGGGCATGCGCACGTCGAGAATCAGGCACGACACCTGGCTGGCATCGTAGGCGGCGAGGAACTGCTCGGCGCTGGTGAAGCTGCGCACCTGATAGCCATTGCCCTCCAGCAGCCAGGTCAGCGAGTCGCGCATGGCTTCATCGTCGTCGACGATGAACACGGTCTCGCCGCGGTGGGGCGTGGGGTTTGGCGTTGCGGTCATGTAGTCTCCTCGGGACAACAATTCATTGCTGCGAAGTGTAACCGGCAGCGGCCCTCTGTGGCGAGACAGGCCCCCCACATCCGTGGGGAAACGGGGCGGGCCGGCTTTTTCTGGAATCCTTGGGTACGCCCGGGCGCGAAGGCCCCGGCAACAGGGCCTGTGGTTCGGCTTAATGCTCGGCCAGCGCCGATTGCAGCGGCAGCATGATTTTAAATGTACATCCGATGCCGTCGGCATTGTTCTCCACCCACAGGCGGCCCTGGTGCGACTCGATGATCGAGCGGCAGATGTTCAGCCCCATGCCCATGCCGTCGGATTTGGTGCTGAAGAAGGGTTCGAACAGGCGCTCCTTGGTGGCTTCGTCCACGCCCGGCCCCTGGTCGATCACGTCGATATGGACGTTGTCGCCGATCTCGCCCGGCTCCACCCGCGCGTGCAGGCGCACCACGCCGCCGGCATGCAGAGCCGGCAGGCCGGCCATGGCTTCCACGGCGTTCTTGAGCAGGTTCACCAGCACCTGCTCGATCAGCACCGGGTCGACATAGACCGTCAGCGGCGGGGTTGGCAGGCGGGTCAGGATGGTGACGCGGCGGCGCGTGGCCTCCAGGTCGGCCAGGCCTACCGCGTCGGCGACGATGTCGTGCAGCGCGGCCTCGCGCCGCTGCGGCTGGCTGCGCTTCACGAAGCCGCGGATGCGGCTGATGATGGTGCCGGCGCGCACCGCCTGGGCCGAGGTCTTCTCCAGCACCGGGATCAGGTCCTCGGGCGTGCTGCGGCCCGAGTGCAGCCGCGCCACCGCGCCCATGCAGTAGTTGTTGATGGCCGCCAGCGGCTGGTTCAGCTCATGGGCCAGCGACGACGCCATCTCGCCCATGGTGGTCAGGCGGCTGGTGAACTGCAGGCGCTCTTCATGCTGGCGCGCCATTTCCTCGGCGGCCTTGCGGGCGGTGATGTCGGTGGCGATCTGCATCTGCGCCAGGTGGCCGTCGACCCACTGGATATAGCGGCGGCGCACTTCGAACCATTTCTGCATGTCCGGCACGAACACTTCGCGCGCATCCGATGCGTACGGCATCAGCTCGGACGCCGGCAGGCCGGCATAGGCGTCGACATAGTCGGTGTTGTCGCTGGAGACCTGGTCCTTGTCGAGGTCGTCGCCGGCCAGCTTCAGGTGGCCCTCGGCCTCCCAGCCAAACAGCTGCCGGTAATAGCGGTTGGCAAAGAGCAGCTCCGCCTTGTCGGTGGCCAGCACCGACACCGCGGCGTCCAGGCTCTCCAGCACCGTGGTGAAGCGGTCATGCGCCGCGGCCAGTTCCTCGCGCGCGCGCTTGGGCTCGGTGATGTCCGTCATCGAGCTCATCCAGCCGGTATGGCGGCCGCGGCTGTCCACCAGCGGCGACACGTACATGCGCGCATAGAAGCTGCTGCCGTCGCGGCGCATCACGCGCATCTCATAGCCGCCGGCGGGCGACTTGCCCTGCAGGGTCAGGTCGATCTGCTTCTGCATCTCCTGCTGGTCGTTGGGCGGCCAGTAGGGGAAGGGCGGCAGGCGCCCGACCAGGTCGTTCTCCTGCCAGCCGGTCATGCGGCAGAAGGCCGGGTTGACATAGGTGATGCGGCCGTTCAGGTCGAGCGCGCGCAGGCCGATCAGCATCGAGTTTTCCATCGCGCGCCGGAACGAGGTCTCGGCCAGCAGCGCGCGCTGCGCCTCGGAGCGGCGGCTGGTGTGGCGCCACATGCTCCACAGGCTCCACAGCAGGAAGCACGACAGCCCTACCACCAGCCACAGCAGCATGTTGTTGGGCAGGTTCGACGCCGGCGGGTAGGCATCGGCGCGCAGCGACAGCGAGTGGCCCGGCGGATCCAGCAGCACCTCGTACGACAGCGCATTGCCCGGCACTGGCCGCAATGAGGTGCTGGCGCGGGTCTGGTTGTTCTTGTCGATCAGCGAGAAGCGGTAGCGCTCGGTCAGCTCGGGCGGCAGCAGGTGCGTCAGGATGCCGTTGATCGAGTACAGCGCGCCGAGCGTGCCGAGGAACTCGTTGTCGCGCACGATCGGCACTTCCATCAGCATGAAGCTGTCGCCGCGGTCGTTGACCAGCGGGCGCGAGTAGACCACGCGCTGGGTCTCGCGCGCGGCGTCGAAGGTGTCGAGCACTTCGGGCTCGAGCGGCTGGTCCTGGGTCTCGCGCAGGCGGCTGGCGAATTCCGAGGTCGATGGCAGCGACCAGCGGCCGCGCTTGGTGGCATCGAGCCAGTTGATGAAGACGATCTCGGGGTTTTCGCGCAGGATTTCCTGCGCCGCGGTGCGGTAGGCGCCTTGCTCGAGCTGCGCGGCGGCGATGTCGCGCGCCAGCGAGGCCAGCTGGTCCTGGTTGCTCAGCAGCGACAGACGCACGCGCTGCTGTGCCCAGGCGGCGTCGCGGTACAGGGCGTCGCGTTGCTGCTGGCGCTCGGTCTCGTGAAGGGACCACAGGATCACGCCCATGGCCACCGTGAACAGTACGATGGCAACCAGCGGGATGAACATGAACCAGCTGGTGGCCACCAGGTTGCGCCAGCGCAGCCACCACAGCCCGCGCGGTGCGGCCACGGGGGCGCCGTCGTCGGGGCCCAGCGCCTCGATCGGCCCCAGTCCGGCCGCCGGCGAAGGGGCGTGCGCGGGATCGCCTCCGGCCGCCTTGGCTGATCCCGACGCGTCGGGAGGAAGCATGGCTGCACGCAGGCTGGAGAGAAGTCGGTCGAAAAACGGCATGGGAGGGATTGACGGCTGATCGACCAGTGTACCGAGATTATTGCGGTGCGTCGCTTGGGGAAAGCGCCAATGAAAACATTGCTGCTGCGGCCGGTGCGGGCAGGCTTATGGCGCATGGCGGGCCGGTCCGGTGGTGATTCTTGGTGCGCTGCCGCATAATCCCACATTATAAAAAACGATATCGCAATTTGAAAATTTCACTTGTGTTGGACTTTGCGCTTCCATAGAATCGGTTCGACCCAACAATGCCGGCGGTAGCCATGTGCCTGCCGCGCGGAGAGACCGGAACAGGTTTCCCGGCGGCGGCCCGATGCAAGGCGGCATGGCACCGGATCCGCAAGTCGGTGCGAGTCATACG
Organism: Cupriavidus sp. FW305-F7; assembly: GCF_058782875.1. NCBI lineage: Bacteria > Pseudomonadati > Pseudomonadota > Betaproteobacteria > Burkholderiales > Burkholderiaceae > Cupriavidus > Cupriavidus sp. FW305-F7. Next base: position 52,665 of record NZ_JBYSYC010000049.1, read on the forward strand.
TAAAGTCGTGTCCAGGCGCTGCCAGCGCGGGCGCGGAAGCAAAGAATTCACCCAGGAGACAGTCATGTCCGCCGTACCAGAGCAGATTCTCGGCGCCTCGAGCGCCAACGACGCCGATCCCCAGGAGACCCATGAATGGCTCGACGCCCTGCAGGGCGTCCTGGCCGCCGAAGGTCCGGCGCGCGCCGCTTTCCTGATCGACAAGCAGATCGAATACGCACGCGTGAACGGCGTCACCCAGCCGTTCCACGCCGAGACGCAGTACATCAACACGATTCCGGTCGAGCAGCAGGCCCGCATTCCCGGCGACCAGGACATCGAGCACCGCATCCGCTCGTACACCCGCTGGAACGCCATGGCGATGGTGCTGCGCGCGAACAAGCACACCAACGTCGGCGGCCACATCTCGTCGTTCGCCTCGGCTGCCACGTTGTATGACGTCGGCTACAACCACTTCTGGCGCGCCCCGTCGGAAGCCAGCGGCGGCGACCTGGTCTTCGTCCAGGGCCACTCGGCTCCGGGCGTGTATTCGCGCGCCTTCCTGCTCGGCCGCCTGACCCAGGACCAGCTCGACAACTTCCGCCAGGAGGTGGACGGCAAGGGCATCTCGTCCTACCCGCACCCATGGCTGATGCCGGACTTCTGGCAGTTCCCGACGGTGTCGATGGGCCTGGGCCCGATCATGGCCATCTACCAGGCCCGCTTCATGAAGTACCTGGACAGCCGCGGCCTGGCCAAGGCCGGCGATCGCAAGGTCTGGGCCTTCCTGGGCGACGGCGAGACCGACGAGCCGGAATCGCTGGGCGCGATCGGCATGGCCGGCCGCGAGAAACTCGACAACCTGGTCTTCGTCATCAACTGCAACCTGCAGCGCCTGGACGGTCCGGTGCGCGGCAACGGCAAGATCATCCAGGAACTGGAATCCGAATTCCGCGGTGCCGGCTGGAACGTGATCAAGGTGGTTTGGGGCAGCAAGTGGGATTCCCTGCTGGCGCGCGACACCAAGGGCCTGCTGATGAAGCGCATGATGGAATGCGTCGACGGCGAGTACCAGACTATGAAGGCCAAGGACGGCGCCTACGTCCGCGAGCATTTCTTCAACACGCCTGAACTGAAGGCGATGGTGGCCGACTGGTCCGACGACGATATCTGGCGCCTGAACCGCGGCGGCCACGATCCGCACAAGATCTACGCCGCCTACAAGGCCGCCAGCGAGCACAAGGGCCAGCCCACGCTGATCCTGGCCAAGACCATCAAGGGCTATGGCATGGGCGACGCCGGCCAGGCCATGAACGTGGCCCACCAGCAGAAGAAGATGCCGGTGGACGCGATCCGCAAGTTCCGCGACCAGTTCAATCTCCCCGTTGCCGACGACCAGCTGGAAGATGTGCCGTACATCACCTTCCCGGAAGGTTCGAAGGAACTGGAATACATGCGCCAGGCGCGGCAGAACCTGGGCGGCTACCTGCCGACCCGCCGCCAGAAGGCCGAAGCCCTACCGGTCCCGCAACTGTCCGCGTTCGAGGCGCTGCTGAAGGCCACCGGCGAGGGCCGAGAAGTGTCCACCACCATGGCCTTCGTGCGTATCCTGAACACCCTGCTGAAAGACAAGCAGATCGGCAAGCACGTGGTGCCCATCGTCCCGGACGAGTCGCGCACCTTCGGCATGGAAGGCCTGTTCCGCCAGGTCGGCATCTGGAACCAGGAAGGCCAGAAGTACGTGCCGGAAGACCATGACCAGCTGATGTTCTACAAGGAATCGCAGACTGGCCAGGTGCTGCAGGAAGGCATCAACGAAGCCGGCGCCATGTGCGACTGGATCGCCGCCGCCACGTCGTACTCGACGCACGGCGTGCAGATGATCCCCTTCTATATCTACTACTCGATGTTCGGCATCCAGCGGATCGGCGACCTGTGCTGGGCCGCTGCCGACATGCGCTCGCGCGGTTTCCTGCTGGGCGGCACCGCCGGCCGCACCACGCTGAACGGCGAAGGCCTGCAGCATGAAGACGGCCACTCGCACGTGTTCCACGCCGCCATCCCGAACTGCATCTCGTACGACCCGACCTTCCAGTACGAGCTGGCGGTGGTCATGCAGGACGGCCTGCGCCGCATGTACGCCGAGCAGGAAGACGTCTACTACTACCTGACGGTGATGAACGAGAACTACGAGCATCCGGAAATGCCGGCTGGCGTAGAGCAGGACATCGTCAAGGGCATGTACCAGTTCCGCAAGGGCGTCGAGAACAGCAACGCGCCGCGCGTGCAGCTGCTGGGCTCGGGCACGATCTTCCGCGAAGTGATCGCCGCTGCTGACCTCCTCAAGAAGGACTGGGGCGTGGAGTCGGACCTGTGGGGCTGCCCGAGCTTCACCGAACTGGCCCGCGAAGGCCACGACGTCGAGCGCTTCAACCTGCTGCACCCGACCGAGACCCCGCGCGAATCGCACGTGGCCAAGAGTCTGAAATCGGCCCGCGGCCCGGTGATCGCCTCCACCGACTACGTACGCGCCTTTGCCGAGCAGATCCGTCCGTTCGTGCCGCGCCGCTACGTGGTGCTGGGCACCGACGGCTTCGGCCGCTCGGATACGCGCGAGAAGCTGCGCCACTTCTTTGAAGTGGACCGCTACTGGGTCACGCTGGCCGCGCTCAAGGCGCTGGCCGACGAGGGTGCGATCGGCCGCGACAAGGTCGCCGAGGCCATCAAGAAGTACAACCTCGATCCGAACAAGCCCAACCCGATGTCGGTCTGATCCGGCAGCCAGCACCAACCCCCGCAGTACGGCAACGCCGTGCCGCGGGCGCCCCGGCCAGAGCCCGGACGGCGCCTTGCGGCATGGCGGCGTGACAGAAGCGGGCGGCGAAGGTAATCTCGCCGCTTGCGGACGTCGCGCGTGCCGGCCTGCCCAGGAGACACTGAATGAGTCAAGCGATTGAAATCAAGGTGCCGGATATCGGCGACTATGACGCCGTTCCCGTCATTGAAGTGCATGTGAAACCCGGCGACAGCATCGACGCGGAAGACGCGCTGGTGACGCTGGAGTCGGACAAGGCCACCATGGACGTGCCCTCGCCGCAGGGCGGCGTGGTCAAGGAAGTCAGGATCAAGGTTGGCGACAACGTCGCCGAAGGCTCGGTGCTGGTGATGCTGGAGCCGGCCGGCCAGGCCGCTGCTGCGCCCGCGCCTGCAGCCGCACCGGCGCCTGCCGCCGCTGCACCGGCCCCGGCAGCCGCCGCAGCCCCCGCAGCCCCCGCGCCGGCTCCGGCCGCAGCGCCGGCTGGCGGTGGCGGCATCATCGAGGTGAAGGTGCCTGATATCGGCGACTACGACGCCGTGCCGGTCATCGAAGTTCACGTCAAGGCGGGCGACACCATCAATGCCGAAGACGCCGTGGTGACGCTGGAGTCCGACAAGGCCACCATGGACGTGCCGTCGCCGCAAGGCGGCGTGGTCAAGGAAGTCAAGGTCAAGGTCGGTGACAACGTCGCCGAAGGCACGCTGCTGCTGATCCTGGAAGGCGCCGCCGCAGCCGCCGCCCCGGCCGCTGCCGCCGCGGCACCGG